>JAOZMU010000180.1 GCA_029934165.1 Bacteroidales bacterium | reverse complement strand
TCGTTTTATTGTTTCATAATTAATTAATTTATATTTTTTTGTCCAAAGTCTAATTTTGTAAGAGTACTTAATTGAAATTCAGTTTTTTATTCAAACTACCACAAAACCTAAAACAAATGAGAAAGTTAGAACAATTGTACGAAGGAAAAGCAAAAAAAGTGTTTCGTACGGACGAAGAAAAGATTTATTTTGTTGAGTATAAAGATGATGCAACAGCTTTCGATGGAAAGAAAAAAGGTACAATTGACGACAAAGGAGTTGTAAACAACCGTGTTTCTGCAAAAATGTTCAATATTCTGAAAGAAAAAGGAATTGAAAATCATTTTGTAGAATTAATCGACGACCGTAAAATGCTCGTAAAAGCAGTCGAAATTGTACAAGTCGAAGTAATAATTCGCAACATCGCAACAGGCTCTATGGTAAGGCGTTATGGCGTTGAAGACGGAATTCTATTAGACCCAACAGTTATCGAATATTCCTATAAAAGCGACGAATACGGAGACCCACTCATGAACAGCTACCACATAAAAGCAATGAACCTTGCAACAGACGAGGAACTTGCTGTTATGAAAGAAGTTGCGTTCAAAGTTAATGACATTTTGAAAGAAACATTTGCAAAATTAGACTTAACATTAGTAGATTTTAAAATAGAATTTGGACGATACGATGGACGAATTATTTTAGCCGACGAAATTTCGCCAGACACTTGTCGCCTTTGGGATAAAAAAACTAATGAACGAATGGATAAAGACAGATTCCGCCACGACTTAGGAAACGTAAAAGCCACCTACCAAGAAATACTCAAAAGAGTAGAATCATTATAAAAGAAAATCGGCATTATTGCCGATTTTTTCTTTTTATACATCTATTGACACAATAATTTTTCCATCGAAACACAATTCTAAAAGTGCAATATGGAAAATAATTTAATAGCATAATATGCTTAAAAACAGTATTTTGCATAAAATAATGGAAGATAAATTTCACGACGAATGTGGAGTAATGGGAATTTTTTCGCCAAACCCAAACGACAATGTTGCCCAGTTTATTTATTATGGTTTATACGCACTTCAGCACCGAGGACAAGAAAGTGCCGGAATAGCAGTTTCATCAGGTAGTGGTATTAATGCGTATAAAAAAATGGGACTTGTAGCCGACGTATTCAACGATGCCGTCCTCGAAACACTCAAAGGAAACATTGGCGTAGGACACGTACGGTACTCTACAACAGGCGATAGCCTCGAAGCAAACGCCCAACCACTTGTCGTTAAGTACCGTAGAGGCACATTGGCATTGGCTCACAACGGCAACTTGGTAAACGCCAACGGAATAAGAGAAATGTTGGAAGACGAAGGCGTAATTTTTCAAACATCAATAGACACAGAAGTAATCGCAAACTTGATGGCGCGATACCACCGAAACGGAATTTCTACCGCCGTAAAACGCGTAATGGACATCGTAAAAGGTGCGTATGCTCTTGTCGTTATGACAGACGACACATTAGTAGGAATACGCGACCCATTCGGCATACGCCCATTATGTATAGGAAAAATTGACGAAACTTATGTGCTTGCTTCAGAATCGTGCGCACTCGATACCATTGGTGCAGAGTTGATTAGAGACGTAGAGCCAGGCGAAATCGTAATTATCGACAAAGACGGATTGAAAAGCATTAAAAGCGATAAAATGGTCAAAAAAAGCGCCTGCATTTTCGAGCTAATATATTTTGCTCGCCCAGATAGCTACATCGACGGCGAAAACGCAAACTCTTTTCGCTTCAAAACAGGACGCATTTTAGCCGAGGAAGCACACGTAGATGCCGACAGAATAATCGCAGTACCAGATTCGGGCATTCCAGCAGCCGTCGGTTTTTCCGAAAAAAGTGGCATTCCATACGGAATTGGACTAATAAAAAATCGCTACGTAGGACGCACTTTCATACAACCAAATCAAGCAATGCGCGAACAAGGCGTGCGAATAAAACTCAACGTTCTACGGAAAAATGTCGAAGGAAAACGTGTTGTTGTCGTAGATGATTCAATAGTACGCGGAACTACGATAAAACGCATTGTCGATATGCTGAAAAAAGCTGGCGCAAAAGAAGTTCACCTACGAATCTCCTCACCACCAGTCAAATACCCTTGTCATTTTGGAATAGACACACCGTCGAAAGACCAACTTATTGGTGCCATAAAAACCGTCGACGAAATACGCCAAATGTTAGATGTTGAGAGCCTTGCATACGTCTCTCTCGATGGTTTGAAAAAGGTATATCACGGAAAATCAGAGTATTGCAGAGCTTGCTTCGACGGCGATTACCCAATGGAAGTCCCTCGCGAAGGAAACAAAATGCAGTTCGAGGATAAGGCAAATTAAAACAGACTCGACTGTCGGCGTGGCTTGGAGCAACACCGACAGTGGGTACAAAATTATCAAAAAACCATAGTCTAATACCGACTTAATTCTTCGTAAACAAAAACTTCAACAGAATCTGTATGCGTAGCTATCGAGTCGATACGAAAATTTACCATCTGAATTGCAATATCTTTACGTGCCATTGCTCCCAAATACTGTACATATTCGCCTAACATTTCTCGTGTTGAAATAGCCTCGTGAATAGTATCAATGTGTATTATTATTGTCTGCTCAATGTATTTATCTGCAACAGCGGCAAGCATACTATCACGATCCATTGGCTTGTAATGCTTTGTGATAAGGTCAAAAAGTTCGGACTGTAACCCATAAATTGTTGGGATTTTTCTGTTTTTATTTTCTTTCTTGACTTTTTCTGTTTGTTTATTATTCATCTGTGCTTCTGCGAAAAAGTTTACGTAAATAAACCATGCTCCAACAATTATTGCGGCAATTACAAAAATCATAATAATAAAATTTGCAATGCTACCTGTTGATTTTGATGCGTTTGAGGTTTTCTCTTCCTTTTCTATCATAGTTGTTTATTTAAGGATTAGTCAATTGTACAAAATTACAAAAAATAACTTAGCACAATAAATTTTGTAACATGAATATTATCAGGCGTAAGCCAATTCTTAATTTTTTCTAACATAAAATCATGCACTTTACGCCATTTTGCGTTATTTTCGTCATTCGGAAATGTTTCGTTGTGCCAAAGACTGCAAAATATTCCATCAACATTTTTTATGCTAACAATCAGTTCCTCAATCTTTTTGCACGCTTCGTTTGGCGATAAATTAAGATAAACTTTCAATGTTGCATCCATAACGGCAAATGGATAAATGAGTAAATTTGTTGGCTTGTTTTTGCGCAGATTAAAAAACGGAAACGACGTGCAAGTTCCTGCTCGGAAACCAACTTGCGAGGCATAGCCCATTGTGTAATCGTTTGTTATTCCGTACTTTATGAGTTTTTCGTAAGTCTCAGGAATTTTGAGTTGTAGAAAATGTTGTCGGCTTTGTGTTATTTTAGTTTCAAGAACATTGCTTAGTTTTTTTATCTCGTTGCATAAAATTTCTGTATCTCCATTCGAAGAATAACTTGGGTGTATTCCAATGTTATTTTCGACAGAAAGTTTTTTTATCAATTCACGCAGTATTTTTTTATCGGCTTGAATGGAAGTATCATATTTAGAGCGACTTGCGATAAGAAAAAAAAATATTGGCGAAGTTAAATTTTTGTGTGATTTTATTATGTAATCGTAAGTGTCAAACTTATCTTTTTTATTTAAGATTATGGTTTTAACTCGCTGAACAACAGACGATAATCGCCCCGTTACAATGTCGCGACCAAAACCTAAAATGCCTCGAAAAAAACCTCGTCCACGGTATGCAAAAGCATTATCAATATCAAAAGTTGGGAGAAAAGAAAACTTAACTTCTGGAAATATAACTTCTGGATAAAAGGTACAAAAGCGAGTTTTAAAGCATTTCATCCATTCATTAATAATCGGACGATGAAGCAAGTTATTCTTAAACAAAAAACTCTCTTCTGCCCCGAAACGTCCATGATTATCAGGAGTATAAGACAAATACTCTTCATATCTGCTTATTAAATAAAAACTTGCCGCAAAAAAATCGAAATCCATAAAACTGTCTGACTCGAAAAAAAAATCGAGTTCATTTTTCTTTGTTATCGACACAGAAATTGGACGAATATCACTTTCAAAAAGCATTCCGTGTGGCGAAACTTGTGGCACGTCAGCAATTCTATGTTTAGAATAATTTATTCGAGGTAACTTACTAGTTAAAAAGTCTTTGCGTGAGTTTGTGATTTTTGTTTCTATCTTCAAAACTTGTTCAAACAAAAACTTGGCAATATACTCGAATCTTTCGGTGATTTTGTCGCAAAAAATTTGAATTTGCATTACATTTTTGTTTAAATATTGATTACAAGTTAGATAGCTGTGATGCGTTAGTTTGTCTAAAGCCAATCTTTCCACCGATAAACAAAATATCCTGAAATTTCGTGGATTAAAAAATTCCATCTTGTCATAACTTCCGAACTTGGTATAAGTAATTTTCCATTACTAAGGCAAATCACAAATAATAATTGGAGGACTTTTTGAGCCATATCGAGGCGAGGCTCTACATCTGAACACTGAATATTCGCATTGCGTAGTTATTGTTTGCATCGTTAATAGACTCTAACAGAGCATCTAACCGGCTTGGTTTTACGGTTTTCATATATTTCATGTTCGGGAAATATTGTTTGGTGGCTTCGATGCGCTTTTCGATATTTTCGTCTTCTATTAAAATTATGTACGCCGGCAAACTATCTGTGGAAATATGCGCAAAATATTCTGGCGTGTAAATTTTGCGGACGTATTTAGAAAATTGGTCGAAGCCTTTTTCGTCTGTTGGCGTGTCATTTTTTTGGTGATGATAGAAAAAAGACCAGTTATCAAGATAATAGCTCGGCATCATCGTCAATTTAGATCGTCCCGAATCGTCAACATAAATAAATTCGTTGTTTGGTTTGTCTGCAAGATAATTCATTGCTGCAACACGCGCCAATTTTGTCGAAGATGGCGTTGTGTAGGCAAGAAACACAATGTTTATCACCCAAAAAGCTGTCATCAGCCCGGTATGAAGACGGTTGTTTTTTTGCCAAAAACTCGATTTTGTGCGAAATGTATCCCAGCCGACAAAACCTAAAATCATAAAATACCCAACAATTGGGAAAATAAATCGCTCTTGTTTATTTGGGAAAACCGAATGAAACGCCAGAAAAATAAATGCAGGTAAAAATAAAACCACGTGTTTACGCCATGTTCTGAAAAATCCTACCAACCACAAAACACTCATCGGAAGAATAAAAATTCCTATCAGAACCAAGATATATTTTTCGGCACCGCCAGAGAGATAAGCGTTCCTATTTGCAACATTATCAGCAATATAACCACGAAGTTCTTCAAAAGGTCGTCCCCATATTATCATGTCCGGAATTGCCTGCACAAGTGCCATCGAGGCAAGAGCTGCACCGCCAAAAACAAAGGCTGCACGCCATTTGTGGACGATGAGAAGTGCTAAACCAACAGATGCTGGAATTATTGCTGTCTGGAATCGGATTGAAAAAGCAAGCCCCATGATAGCACCTCCGATGGCGTACCATTTCATTGATTCTTTGCGTTTTGCAGCCAATTCGACATAGTAGCTTCCGTAGAGTAGCGGCACGATGCAAACAATTTCTATCAGGTTGCGGACGGCAAGAAATGGCATAAACCACAAAACAGCCATCAGTAGCCCAACCATGCGCGCTTGGTGCTTTGTCCCGATGAGTTTAGTGATTCGGTATGAGGCTGTTACCGCCAAAATAGAAAACAGTGCATGAAAAATCCTGATGAGCAACATTTTTGTTTTCGGGTCGCCAATTCCGAGAAACTCTAGCAGCCCAAAAAGCAGGAAATGGATTCCTGAATAGAACAAACTGTGTCCATCAATTTTTTCGCTGTCGCCAATGCTCCACGGCATCCAGTTGTTGTAGTCGTCGCCATCGACCCAGGACTGAGACGAAGCTACGATTGAAAAATGGTCGTCGTGAAAAGCATATCCACCCGAAAAAACTGCCGAAATAAGCCGCAAAACTAATGCCGCCATAATAATCAAGCGTAGCGGCTTTTCATCCCATAATTGTTTGATAGTATTCATTTTATAAAATTTAATTTGAAAATAATTACTAATTTACTGATGAGCCACGCCGAGGTGATTGCTCTACATCTGAAAACAAACAATTTATAATGAAAAGTCGGAAAAACTTTTCTTATAGTTGCTAACTGTTTGATTATCAAATTAAAGTGTAACTCACTCTGATTTATTTAAACCTTTACTAATCAATGATTTAGAGTTTTTTTAAATAATTCTTCCGACTTTTCAGGATAAAAAAAATTATGATCTCTGTTTTTTCTCGTTTCCGAAAAAAACTTCCGAAATGCAATATCGTTTTTAACATCTACAAATTTCATAGTAGTAATTTTTTTGTTAAACTAACACAAAGATACTCTTTTTTGTAAATTAAATTAAATGGAACAAAAATTCAAATTTATTTTATACTTACAAACAAAAAGTATATAAGTACTCATACAAAAGTTCTTACGCTTTTTATTAACATAAGTTGCTAATTCACAGCTTAGACACGTCATAAAAAAATAGGTCTTAAACCTTAATATTAATGTGCAAGGAGTTTTATACGAAAGTAATAATGCCCGAAACGTTAGCAAGTGGCAAGGTAGTTTTCTGCGAGCAATGCACAGAACTTAGCGAAACTATACTATACTACATTAGGTTAAATAATTTATTTTTCGGCATGCCTAATAAAATTGTGAACTTTATTGATAAACACTAAATAGTAATAAAAATAAGTAAAATGAATTTAATAAAGTAAGCCATTAAAATTCCTAACTAAAACT
>JAOZMU010000179.1 GCA_029934165.1 Bacteroidales bacterium | reverse complement strand
AAGTTGTTAATTCACAGCTTAAACGTTTCATAAAAAATAGGTCTTAGACCTTAACCGTTACTTAGCCGAGAATAACAAAATTTTATGTGTAAAAAAGAATATGAACTGTAAATAGTCAAGAAAAAAATCGCGGAGTAGTGCAGGTGGCAACACATTGGCATTACTCTGCGTTTTTATCCTTAGAACGAAGATTAAATTAATCTATACCATTATTTGCTGTTTGTTGCAGATTTTCAGTCAAATAGCAAATCGTCGTCTCAATATTAAAAAGTGCATAGCACTTACACGAATTGAACTTGAGAAATGAATTATCAAAAATTAAAATAATTCAAAAATATGGCATTCAGAAGAGATAATAAGGTAAAAAGCAATTTTACAAAAATTTCTATCGGTCTGGCATCTCCAGAAGAGATACTCGAAAGGTCGAAAGGTGAAGTACTTAAACCAGAAACTATTAATTATCGAACATACAAACCCGAACGCGATGGTCTATTTTGCGAACGTATTTTTGGTCCCGTAAAAGATTATGAATGCCACTGCGGAAAATACAAACGAATCCGGTACAAAGGTATCGTTTGCGACAGATGCGGTGTTGAGGTAACAGAAAAAAAAGTTCGTAGAGAACGAATGGGACACATAAAACTGACTGTTCCAGTTGCCCATATCTGGTATTTCAGATCTCTTCCAAATAAAATTGGGTATTTATTAGGATTGCCAACAAAAAAATTAGATTCAATAATATACTACGAAAAATACGTTGTTATTCAATCTGGTATAAAAAGCGAAGACGGAATCAAGTATCTGGAGTTTCTTTCAGAAGAAGAATATCTTGATATTATGGAAACCCTACCCCGCGACAATGAATTACTTGAAGACTCGGACCCTAATAAATTCATTGCAAAAATGGGTGCTGACGCTTTATATGAGTTGTTATCGCGCCTCGACCTTGATGAGTTGGCATACTCGTTGAGAGAAAAAGCTAATAACGAAACATCGCAACAACGTAAAAATGATGCACTTAAAAGACTTCAGGTAGTTGGTGCCTTTCGTGCATCAAAAGGAATTAACCGTCCAGAGTGGATGATTATTAAAGTTGTGCCAGTTATTCCACCAGAACTAAGACCTTTAGTCCCATTAGATGGAGGACGTTTTGCAACTTCGGATTTGAACGACTTATACAGGCGAGTTATTATCCGTAACAATAGATTAAACCGCCTTATTGAAATAAAAGCACCAGAAGTAATTTTACGAAATGAGAAAAGAATGCTTCAAGAAGCGGTAGATTCGCTGTTTGATAATTCGCGAAAATCTAACGCCGTAAAAACCGATGCTAATAGACCACTTAAATCATTGAGTGATAGTCTAAAAGGTAAACAAGGACGTTTCCGTCAAAACCTGCTCGGAAAACGTGTAGATTATTCTGCACGTTCAGTTATTGTTGTCGGTCCGGAGCTAAAATTACACGAGTGCGGATTGCCAAAGGGAATGGCGGCAGAGCTGTACAAACCATTTGTTATACGTAAGCTAATAGAACGCGGTATTGTAAAAACAGTCAAATCGGCAAAAAAAATTGTCGACCGCAAAGACCCAGTAGTTTGGGACATTTTGGAAAATATCCTCAAAGGACACCCTGTTTTATTAAACCGTGCGCCTACATTGCACAGGCTTGGTATTCAGGCGTTTCAACCAAAACTTATTGAAGGAAAAGCAATACAATTACACCCACTTGTCTGTACAGCATTCAACGCCGACTTCGATGGAGACCAGATGGCAGTCCATTTACCACTTGGAAATGCCGCAATCCTCGAAGCTCAAATGTTGATGCTTGCCTCACATAATATCTTAAACCCAGCTAACGGTGCGCCAATTACCGTTCCTTCGCAGGATATGGTTTTAGGCTTATACTACATCACGAAAGCTAGATATACATCGCGAACCGATATTGTTGCCGGAGAAGGTTTGGTTGCCTATCATACCGAAGAAGTAATTATTGCTTATAATGAAAAACGTGTCGGTCTGCATGCACCAATGCACCTTCGAATGACGCAGGAACAAGTTAAAATTGAGGAAAATGTCAACATGATGATGTCCTCATACGAGTTCCGACTATCATATTATTTCGCCAAAATTAAAGCAGAAATTTATCGCGTATTAAAATCCGGAGGAAGCGAAGAAGAAGTAACAAAACTTGAAAACAAACTTGAAGACTATAAAATAGAAGCTAAAAATAGCGTTTTCGCAGAAGAAATTCGGTTTCCGAAAATCCTCAAATTAACTTCAAATAATTTTAAAAGTCTGGTCGCAGAAGCCTTAATACCAATAGAAATACTGAAACACGCTGAAGACGAACTCAAAAATCTGGAATTTAAAAATAAATCTGAATTTTTGTCGGCATTGAAAAAAAACTTAGGCAAAAATGATTATGATAAATACATTGTTGATTTATATAAATACGCAGTTAAAAGCCCGTATATTTACACAACAGTCGGACGTGTAGTCTTTAATGAATATGTTCCAAAAGACGTAGGATATATTAATGAGTTACTCACCAAAAAAGCACTCAGAGATATTATCGGAAAAGTTCTAAAACGCTGTGGAACAGCTGCTACAACAGCATTTTTGGACGCTATCAAGCACCTCGGATACCAAATGGCTTTCAAAGGAGGACTTTCGTTCAACTTAGACGATGTAATTATCCCAGCCGAAAAGCAAACAATTGTTAATGAGGGATATAGCCAAGTCGATGAAGTTATGAATAACTTCAATATGGGATTCATAACAACAAACGAGAGATATAATCAAATTATTGATATTTGGACACATACAAACGCAAAGCTGACACAAATATTGATGCTTCAATTATCAACTGACAATCAAGGCTTTAATTCAGTCTATATGATGCTTGATTCAGGAGCAAGGGGGTCAAAAGAGCAAATACGTCAGCTCTCTGGAATGCGCGGATTAATGGCTAAACCACAAAAATCAGGCGCAACGGGATCAGAGATTATCGAAAATCCAATTCTCTCGAACTTTAAAGAAGGACTATCAGTTTTAGAGTACTTTATTTCCACTCACGGCGCGCGTAAAGGTCTGGCAGATACCGCCTTGAAAACTGCCGATGCAGGTTACCTAACTCGTAGGCTCGTCGATGTTGCTCAAGATGTAATTATCTCTCAAGACGATTGCGGTACTCTGCGTGGTCTTGTCGCTACGGCATTGAAAAAAGGCGATGAAGTAGTTGAAACACTATACGATAGAATACTTGGACGCACTTCCTTACACGATGTACATCACCCAATAACAGGTAAATTATTAGTAGAAGCTGGTGGCGAATTGACCGAAGAAAATTGTTTGCTGATAGAAGAATCGCCAATAGAACACATCGAAATTCGCTCGGTATTGACTTGCGAATCCAGCAAAGGAGTTTGCGCAAAATGTTACGGTCGAAACCTTGCAACAGCACGAATGGTGCAAATTGGAGAATCAGTAGGAGTAATTGCTGCCCAGTCGATTGGAGAACCCGGCACACAGCTTACCCTTCGTACTTTCCACGTTGGAGGTACTGCATCGAACATTGCATCAGAGTCTAGCGTAACATCAAATTATAATGGTTATGCAGATTTCGAAGAACTTCGTATCGTTGAGTCAGAGACAACAGACGGTAAAAAAACAGACATCGTAATTAGCCGATTAACAGAATTGAGAATAATTGACAAGAACACAAATATAGTCTTGACTTCGCACACAATTCCTTATGGCTCAAAACTTTACATAAGAAATGGCGATGATGTTGAAAAAGGACAACTTGTTTGCGAATGGGACCCATACAATGCCGTAATTGTCTCAGAATCATCAGGTAAGATATCTTTCGAAAATGTTATCGAAGGAATTACATACAAAGAAGAATCTGACGAACAAACAGGTTATCGAGAGAAAGTAATTATCGAAACCAAAGACAAAACTAAAAACCCAGGATTACGCATACTTGCAGACGATGGAGTAATTCAAAATAACTACAACTTACCTGTTGGTGCCCACATAGTTGTCCAAGAAGATGACAAAGTACGTACTGGTGAAGTTATTGTAAAAATTCCAAGAGCTGTCGGTAAAGCCGGTGATATTACAGGAGGACTTCCGCGAGTAACAGAATTATTCGAGGCTAGAAACCCATCAAACCCATCTGTTGTTTCAGAAATTGATGGTGAAATCAAGTTTGGAAAAATAAAACGTGGTAACCGTGAAATTCTTTGTACATCTAAAACTGGTGAGGTCAAGAAATATCTAGTTTCTTTATCTAAGCAAATACTTGTACAAGAGAACGATTACGTGCGTGCAGGAACACCACTATCCGACGGAGCAATTACACCAGCAGATATTTTGGCAATCAAAGGTCCAACTAAAGTTCAAGAATATATAGTAAACGAAGTCCAAGAAGTTTACAGACTTCAAGGAGTGAAGATAAACGACAAGCACTTCGAGGTAATTGTTCGTCAAATGATGCGTAAAGTTATCATTGACGACCCAGGAGATACAAAATTCTTAGAGAAACAAATCGTAGATAAATGGGAATTCCGGAAAGAAAACGATTGGATTTTCGGCAAAAAATACATTGTCGAACAAGGAGACTCTCAGGTATTAAAATCCGGACAAATCGTTACCACGCGCCGATTACGAGACGAAAACTCGGTTCTGAAACGTAAAGATTTAAAACCCGTCGAAGCGCGCGATGCAATACCTGCTACATCTAGTCAAGTCTTACAGGGAATTACACGTGCAGCACTACAAACAAAGAGCTTTATTTCGGCAGCATCTTTCCAAGAAACAACAAAAGTCTTGAACGAAGCAGCAATAAACGGAAAAGTCGATATGCTCAATGGATTGAAAGAGAACGTAATTGTCGGACACTTAATCCCCGCAGGAACAGGACAACGAACATTTAATAAAGTAGTAGTTGGAGCTTTGTCAGAGTATAAAGAATTAATCGAACAAAAAGAAAATGCCGATATTTTAAAATAAATACCAGCACTTCATATTTTATTAACGTAAGTTGCTAATTCACAGCTAATACGTTTCATAAAAAATAGGTATTAGACCTTAGAAGGCAAGTAGCGTGATAATTATTGAGCGTTACTTGCCTTTTTTACAATATATTTTAAGAAAAATTACTTACATAAAACAAATAACCATGACTGATAAGAAAAATCAAATTAACATCGAACTCGATGAAAATGTAGCACAGGGCGTTTATTCGAACCTTGCTGTTATTACACATTCAAACTCAGAATTTATCGTCGATTTTATTAGACTTATGCCAGGAGTTCCGAAAGCAAAAGTAAAATCTCGTGTCATCTTGACACCAGAACACGCGAAAAGACTCATGCTTGCTTTGCAAGATAATGTTGCAAAATATGAAGCACTAAACGGAAAAATAAAAAATGTCGATGGTTCAAAAGGACCACTAATGCCTATGAATTTTGGCGGACCTACTGCACAGGCATAAATACAAAAAGGGCGTTTTTTAACGCCCTCTTACAAAAATCCTTCCGTTTTTTTATTAACGTAAATTGCTGATTCCCAGCTTAAACGTTTCGTAAAAATAGATATTAGACACCTTGAAACCAATTACAAACAAATCAAGTCACCATAATTAATTCAACTATTGAATAATAAAGTTTGAACTTATTGATTGACAGTTGTATATCTTTTTAATTACATCAGAAAATAAATCCGCAATACTAAGAACAGTTATTTTTTCGCTTGTTCGCCTGTGTACTATTGAATTTGTAACAACGATTTCGCTGATTTCAGAACTCTCTATCCGCTCAAAAGCATCACCAGAAAGAACAGGATGCGTTGCAATAACTCGAATACATTTTGCACCCTTCTCTTTGAGCATTTTTGCGGCAGTACAAATTGTTCCAGCAGTATCAATCATATCATCAATCATAATCACATTTTTTCCATTTACATCGCCAATGACAGTCATTTTTTCAATCTGGTTCGCTACCTTCCTTGTCTTATGGCAAATAACAAGGTCTTTATTTAAAAATTTTGCATAGGCATTTGCACGCTTAGAACCACCAGCATCTGGCGAAGCAATAACTAAATCATCTAAACCAAGCATTTTTATGTAAGGTATAAAAAGAGAAGATGCGTATAAATGATCAACCGGAACATCGAAAAAACCCTGTATTTGGTCTGCGTGTAAATCCATTGTAATGATTCGAGAAACACCTGCCGATGTAAGTAAATTTGCGATAAGCTTTGCACCAATCGAAACCCGAGGTTTATCTTTCCTATCCTGGCGAGCAAATCCAAAATAAGGCATCACCGCAATAATTTTATACGCAGAAGCACGCTTGGCGGCATCAATCATCATAAGTAACTCAAGCAAATTTTCAGCAGGCGAAAACGTAGATTGAATAATAAATACATAGCTTCCCCTAACGGTTTCTTCGTAATTAGGCTCAAATTCCCCATCTTTAAAAACAGAAACAGAAGATTTCCCAAGTTTAATTCCATAATATTCGCAAATTTCTTCAGCAATGTATTTGCTGGCGCGACCAGAGAAAATTTTGATAGGAGCATTTTGTAGTATCATGATTTTTTTTTTGAAGTTAGATTTAAGGTCTAAGTGCCATGCACTTCTTAATATTGAGACAACAATTTACTATTTGACTGAAAATCAGCAACAAACAGCAAATAATAGTATAAATTAATTTAATCCTCACCCTAAGAGTATTTAAGCCGCAAAAGTAGGAAAATAAAATCGCCCAAAAACAGTATTGAGACATATTTGCTATTCTATACATTGTTTAGGTTATATGCAAGTACTCTTACAAAAGTTCTTACGCTTTTTATTAACCTAAGTTGTTAATTCA
>JAOZMU010000178.1 GCA_029934165.1 Bacteroidales bacterium | reverse complement strand
CAGGGATTGTAGCGGTAGCTCGGTGTGTTGGCATGCGATTTTTGGCGCATTTTGGCGTGGCGATTGAAATGAGCCCACGCTAAAATGCGTGCCAAAAACGCATGGCAGCACACCGACTACAAGCGGAAAGCCCGATGCCGCCCATAAAAAAATCATATTAATTTTTCTTAGTAAAATGAATTTAATAAAGTAAGCCATTAAAATTCCTAACTAAAACTAAATCAGGCGTAAGCAAAATTATTAATTATTAATTATTAATTTTCCATTACTTAGTTTTAATAATTTTGTTTAAATCTTAGTTGTTTTTACGTGCATTTTTAGGTCTAAGACCTATTTAATGTTGCTTACGCATTTCTGCAAAGTTCACTTAATCAGCGAAATATGAACAAGTAAATATGTAAAAACTTTTGTATGAGTGCTTATTACCAAATTGCAACAATTCAAACATTCCAGATTGATTTTAATTTACAAAAACCAATGAACACAATCACTTTCAACAAGCCATACATGACGGGAAAAGAAACCCACTATATGTACAAAGCCGTCGAGTCTGGCAAGATTTCTGGTAACGGTATTTATACCCAAAAATGCCAGCGATTATTCGAGGAGAAATTTAGTTTTCGGAAAACACTACTCACAACAAGTTGCACCGATGCACTCGAAATGGCAGCAATATTGCTTGATATTCAACCTGATGACGAGGTTATTGTGCCATCTTTCACTTTTGTTTCCACAGCAAATGCTTTTGTTTTGCATGGAGCAAAAATAGTATTTGCCGACAGCGAAACCGACACGCCGAACATAGATGCGGATAAAATTGAGGCATTAATTACTAGCAAAACAAAGGCTATCGTTCCGGTGCATTATGCGGGAATGGCTTGCGACATGAAAAAAATCATGGAAATTGCAACTCGGCACGGTATTTTTGTTGTCGAAGATGCTGCGCAAGCTATTGACTCTTACCACAATGGACAAGCACTTGGCAGTATTGGGCATCTTGCAGCATTTTCGTTTCACGAAACCAAAAATATTATCTCTGGCGAAGGTGGAATGCTGGTTATCAACGATGAACGGTTTTCGCAACGTGCAGAAATAATATGGGAAAAAGGAACAAATAGAGCCGCTTTTTTCCGTGGCGATGTAAACAAATATGGCTGGGTAGATAAAGGTTCGTCTTTTTTGCCTTCGGATATTATTGCTGCGTTTTTATACGCACAGCTTGAAAATCTTGAGATTATTCAAACTCAACGAAAATTACTTTGGGATAATTACCTCAAAAACCTGAAAAGCCTTGAAATTGAGGGTTTTATAAACCTGCCAAGAGTGCCAAAATATGCCACAAACAATGCGCACATGTTTTACATAACTGTTAGTAACCTTGATGTGCGCACACGGTTAATTGCGCATCTGAAAGCAAATAGGATTATGGCAGTTTTTCATTATTTATCGTTGCACAAATCGCCTTTTTACGCCGAAAAGCACGACGGGCGCGACCTTACGCAAAGCGACATATTCGAGGAAACGATAATTAGGCTTCCTTTGTTTTTTGAACTTTCGTTGGGCGAATTGAAAAAAGTTACCGATTCGATAAATGATTTTTTCTTAGAACGAAGAGTAAATTAACCCATACCACTATTTGCTGTTTTTCAGCCTAATAGTAAATCGTTGTCTCAATATTAAAAAGTGCTGGACACTTAGAACAAAGATAATATTAATTATTTCTTTTTTTTATTAAGTAAATTTACTACTAACAAAAACTAAAAAATGACAGTTAAAAAAGCATTGTCTGAATTTCGGGACAAGTTGCAGAAGAGTCTCGAAAAAAAGATTTTCGTAAAACTAACTATCAGCAAACCAGCGGATAAACAACAGGAAATTCAAAATCTTTACGTTCGTCAAATCGTTCTGAAAGATATTCCGACTTTGTCGATAACGTATCGGCATAAAACACAAGATATAGTAAAAAACCATGAGTTATACGAGGGTATTAATCTGGTTGTGTCGGTTTTGGGCGAAAGTTTTCTTGCAGCCGACCTTTTCTCTACCAAAGAAAATATCACGCTGAAATATAACAAAAAACGTGTTCCCAAACTCATCGTACATAAGGCTACAATGTTGGAAACAAGTTCAATGACGCACGATAGAGAAAAAGACCGTTTTATCAGGGCAAGTAAAGAAAATATCTACCTACGTAGTCTTGGTGTGTTAGACCAGCGTGGCGAGGTGAATAAATCTATGCAAGCCAAGTTTAAGCAAATAAACAAGTATATTGAGATTGTTGATGGCTTGCTTCCTGACATAGCCAGTGGAACTCAGATGAATATTGTTGATATGGGTGCTGGCAAAGGTTATCTGACATTTGCTTTGTACGATTATTTGACTCAAACTAAAGGAGTTGTAGCGCAAGTAACTGGCATAGAGCAACGAGAAAATCTTGTAAAATCTTGTAATGCGATAGCGCAAAAATCTGGTTTTACTGGATTGAAATTTACAGAGGGTACTATTGCCGAACATACTGTAAATGAAACAGATATGTTGATTGCGCTGCACGCCTGCGACACCGCAACAGACGATGCTATTGCGAAGGGAATTGCTGCAAATGCCAAAACTATTATTGTTGCGCCATGTTGCCATCACCAAATTCGGGAACAGATGAAATGCAACAATAGCCTTCGGCATATTCTTAATTTTGGGATACTTGCAGAGCGTCAGGCAGAAATGGTTACGGACGGGCTTCGGGCGTTGTTGCTTGAAAAAAGCGGATATAAAACCAAAGTATTTGAGTTTATTTCGGTTGAACACACGGCAAAAAATGTGATGATTGTTGCCGAAAAAGATGATGATAGAACTGATATTGAAGAAATTACAGCGAAAATTAATTCTATAAAAACCGAATTTGGAATTGATTATCACCACCTCGAAAAGAGGCTTGACGAAAATTAATCGTAACAAACTCAGGGAAGATTTTTGAAGAATAATGCTCATGGAAGAAGTACGGATAAAAAAGCTACGAAAGAATTTTCCCTCGTAGCTTTTTTTGTGCAAATTATTTGAATTTATCCGTGTAACAACATGGCTTGCAAGTAGTAAGCACCAGCACCGGCAAGATAGCCAACGAGAGCTAAAAGGCTGATTTTTTTCATATACCAGATGAAATCTATTTTTTCCATTCCCATTGCGGCAACTCCAGCAGCCGAACCAATGATTAAAATACTTCCGCCTGTTCCGGCACAATAGGCTAAAAACTCCCAAAATAAACCGTCTTGCATAAAGTGTTTTGCGTATGCTGGGTCGGCTGCGGCACTTATCATTTCTGGTGTCATTATATCGTACATGCCCATTGCTCCCGCTACAAGTGGCACATTATCAACGATTGACGAAAGAACACCAATCACAAGGTCGATAGCAAAAATATTGTGCATTGCTACATCGAGAGTTCCCGCTAAAATACGTAGATGACCAGCCGATTGCAAGGCAGCAACGGCAGATAAAATACCGAGGAAGAAAAAAACGGTAGGCACATCAACTTTTGTCAGAATTTTTATCACTGTAAGTTTATTAGGATTAATCGGATTACTTCCGACTTCGCCAGTTGCATCAATATTTGTGTGTTTTCTACGACCACGGTGAAGGATTTCGGTTATAACCCACAGATTACCAAGCCCTAACAACATTCCCATATACGGTGGTAGGTGTGTTACCGTTTTGAAAACGGGGACAAACAAAAGCGAAGCAACTCCCAGAAACAGAATGAGTTGACTCTGTTTTGTATTCACAGTTCCGTCTTGGTTGGCGTAGTCTATTACGGGGCGTTTTACGTTTCCTTTCATCGTGAAAGAAAGAATTACAAGTGGAACAATCATGGTAACTAAACTTGGTAAAATAACCATGGAAATAATATTTCCAGCAGTAATTTGACCACCAATCCAGAGCATTATAGTGGTAACATCACCAATCGGCGACCATGCACCACCGGCATTTGCCGCCAGCACAACCATACTAGCAAAGAACCAACGCGTTTGTTTGTCGGCTATTAGTTTACGTAAAAGTGCGACAAGAACAATCGTTGTTGTTAAATTATCGAGTGCGGCGGACATGAAAAAAGTCAAAAAACTTAAAATCCAAAGCAATTTGACTTTATTCGTAGTTTGAAGTTTGTCTGTAATGAGCTTAAAACCTTGATGTTGGTCAACAATTTCGACGATTGTCATGGCTCCAAGAAGGAAGAAGAGAATTTCGGCTATTTCGCCAAGGTGTGATAATACTTGATGATGTGAAATGTAATCTGTGTATGCAGCAGCGATTCCTACGTCCTTATAATTGTGCATACTATCCAGAAATGTTTGTAATTCTGGCTTTTCCAGCAGTTTCAAATTATTCGTAGTTCTCAACATTTCCTCGAACTCTGGAATAGTCATGGAACTCATAAATCCATTTTCGTGCAAAAACACCCAAAAACTATCGAGCTTAGGAACTATTCCGTCAGCTCCCATAATATAAATTACCCACAACAAAACGCCAATCAAAAGTGCCGAAGCAGCTTTATCAATTTTGAGTGGGTGTTCCAAAGCTATTGCAGTATAACCAAGGATAAAAACAACGACCATTGCTATAAACATAGTGTAAAAATTTTAAGTTATTTAAGTTATTGAATTGAATTGAATTTTTCAGTTGAATGCTACGAAATATGAAAAAATTGCGGCATTTTTCATATTTCGCTTGACACTTTTTAAGAATAAAAAAAGTGTAACCTACTTTTTGACATTTATGAAAAATGCCAAAATAGTTTTCTCTACATCTTCGTTTCCTTTCACAAATATAACTTTTGTCATTTTAAATTAGGAATAACTCAATGGTTAATTTTATCGGCTTTTGAATTTAGTTTGCTAATCAATTGATAATTAATTAAATAGGAAATAAATAAATCACTAATTCTATTTTTTCACCAAAACGCAACTCACCTTATCGGCTTTAAATATTGCGGAAAAGAAATTGCGAAATATTTCGTATCTATCTGCTGGGTAGTATCCTTTGCGATGTGTTATTTTACGTGTTTGTTTGATGCCGTTGAGGTGTTTAGCGTAGCAACTAGGTTTCTTTCGCCAAAGGATTTATAGTAGTAAGGTTTTGATTTTTTGAGTGCGTAATTACTTGACCACAAGCGGGTTGGGGTAACTCAAAAACTGCCACGCAAAAATTCTATACGTGGTAGTTTTTGTTTCACAATCTGGCGAGCTTGATTATTATTTATTTTGGAATCGGCAAGATAATTACGAGAGTGTCTATCGGTAACTGCTCTTGTGTCGATGTTTTGTGTAGGTGGTGGAGGTGAGCGTAGCGAAAAAACTCACCACCACCCACACAAAATTTTGACATCAAAGCAAATGTTGTGCGTATTTTTCATCCCTTAAATATGTTCTAATAACTTATTCTTTATCAGTTCGTAGGCAATAGAGTTATCATATTTTATATCAGGTCTTAGAAGACCAAAAATATCTCCCGTAAATTCCACTTCCTGCATTTTCTTTTCCATGTTTAAGATAAATTCTTTTCTACTTGGCGATTTATTTTGTTCTTTGTTCATGTATCCTTGCCAACATGAAAGTATTTTTGACAAATTTAGGTCTGAATTTGTTATTGCATGGTATAAATCAAACAAGTCTCTTCCTTTTTTTCGTTGATAAAGTGCTCGTAACTTAGTTGCAAGAAGCTCTTCTAATTCATATGATTTTAAAACACAATGTCCTGTAAACCACCCGTTATCAATATTCAATTTAATGTCCTTGAAACCAAGAATGCTAAAATGTTCTCTGCAATTTATTTCTATTTTCAGTCTCATTGGTATTATAGGTTGAATTTCAGAGTTAAATCTAAAAATCACATTATTGTTGTTAGCTTTAATTTTAACTTTGGGTTTTGTCTCAAAAAAATCAACAACTTCTTTTAATTTATCTAATATTTCTCCAATTGAACCTTCGTTAATTTGGACTAAATCAATGTTTTCCGAGTATCTTGCTTGTGGTTTTAAATATATTTTGTGTAATGCAGTCCCGCCCCTGAAAGCTAATCTGTCTCTTAAAAAATCATCTGAAAAAATTGCAATCAACACTCTTTCAATTATTAAATCTTGCTCAATTTGTGCGTCCGTATGTCAGGGTGCAAACTCTTTCCATTCTTCTATCTATCTTTTTGGTATCATTAATAGTCTGTGTCAATGTTAATTATTACGTTCCATTTTTTGTTAATTTTGCCTTTGTCTGAACTTAGAGATGAAAGCAACGTCTTATTTATTTTCATATTTTTTATTGATTTATATAGAGAATTTGCAAGAGTATTTTTATTTAAAATTGTCTCAAACAGAAATCCTAAACGCTGTATAGTTGTGTAATTTTTAAATCGTTGTGCAGTTTTAAAAAGTTTTTGCGAACTAATATCTTCGCTAAGGTCTTCTAATATTGGCAATGTTCTGTTTATTCCACCAATTCTCTTATGATAATAAACCATATCAAGAACTGTTAACTCTGGTGTTGAAACTTGAATATATCCTGCATCTGTTTTTTTTTTGATTATATCGTTTTCATTCCAGTTGTTTTTTGTAAAAAAGTCAATTTCAAGTCTATCATTTTTAATCTTTCTCAACGAAGGATGCTCAATAATTAATTGAGTATTCATAGCTTGCTGATGTCCTGCTCCATGTAAAATTGCTGCCGAATATAACACTAAATAATAATTGCGTTTCAAGTAAATCATTAAATCATCAATGTAGAGATATACTGGTAATATTCCTGAAATTGAATATTCTGGTGGTATTATTACATAAAATCCTTGTCTTATTTGAGCAATTTTTTGGCATGTTTCATAAGTAGTTTACAGTCAAAAAGTTCTTCTTGCGTACAAA
>JAOZMU010000177.1 GCA_029934165.1 Bacteroidales bacterium | reverse complement strand
ATTATTAATTGATTATTATTTATTAGTTTTAATAATTTTGTCCAAAGTCTAATCGTTTTATTGTTTCATAATTAATTAATTTATATTTTTTTGTCCAAAGTCTAATGTTTTACATCTTGCAAATATTAACGAAATTCAAAATATTAAACAGCACATTGACAGGCATTAACAACATGTGATTTTTTCAGGAAACTATTCACATGGTAATAATTACTTTACGGTTTCTTGTTTATTTAATTAAAATACAGGCATTTACACATGGTTATTAATCTGTTCAAAAATCCCAATTCAGGTAACTAATCATTAGTATTGTATTAATAAAAAAACAAAAAACATTTTGGAGCTTTCTGAGAATGATGTCAAAACACAAATTTGGATTACTGTTTCAATATATTTGCTTGTGGCTTATGCTAAAAAAGTGACTGCATTTTAGACAAAACTATTTACGAAATATTACAATTTTGACAGTTTTTGTATTTGAAAAAACGCCTATTAATGAGCTACTTACAGAAGGTAAAAATACAAAATAATGTGGAAACAAATTATAAGCAATTGACTTTGTTTGACTTATAACGCAATGCGAGTGAATTTACATTAAAAAATAAATTTTAAAAATAAAAAGAGAATTGCTGATTTTTCATATCTTTGATGCAAGATATATTTAAACTTTCAAAAGTCAGAATTATTTACTCAATATTAGTTAATGAATACAAATATTTGTTTGCGAAAAAATCAATTAACGATTTCTATTTTAAGCATCATTATAGCAATTTGTACTGCCGTATATTATTGGTGTTTTAGATATGGTTTTGATGACAATAGTTTTTACGATATTATTAAGGTATTGGCTCTTAGCTTTACCTTAAATCTTGCGCCAGCTTTTATCAACACAAAACGAAAAACAAAAGCCTTCGAACAAAAATGGCATCAAACATCTGCATGGGATTTAGTATCTGTTTTTTTCGCACTTTCTGGTTTGGGTGCAATAAGTTTATATTTTCAAATATCACTTTTGCCTTTAGTTTTATTTAGTGGGGCTTTTTTGTTTATATGGGCTATTTATTCCTTTACAAAGGAACGAATAAAACAAAAATATTTATATGTAATAATTTTTACTCTCTTTGGGATATTCGTCCCATTTTTTGTCTATAAAACTTTGTTGCATGACCCTCTATTTTTAGAAAAAATAATAACAGGATCAGCACATGTTGATACAATATATTTGAGCCAACTATCTAATCTTATTAAAACATACAATATTCCAACTATTGGTATAGATGGGATAGAATTTCATGCCTATCATTGGGGAAGTAACTGGATTTTTTCTTATTTAAGTTCCTTAACAAATATAAGCTCTTTGAAATTTTATAATCTGGCTTATCCTGTTGTATTCTTCCCACTCTTAATAAATTCATTTCTTTCTTTTCTGATAGAAATACAAAGGAAAGAAAAAATTAATATGATACTCACCCCTTTTGCAATAGCATTACTTTTTATAGCAATTATTGGGATATATCCAGAAATTGAAAAAAACAAAAGTCCACTTATGACTCATATTGTAGTTTTAAGTGAGTCATTTTTATTAAGTACTACATTTATTTTTCTGATTACAGGGATATTCATTGCATATCAAAGAACTCAACACAAAAGTAAAATTTTATTATTGTTTATTATCCCATTCCTAATTTTATTTTCAACAACTCTAAAGGTTTCAGCACCATTTTTACTTTTATGTGGATATGGATATTACATATTAAGATATAAACAATACAAAAACTGGTTGTATATTTGTTCATTTATAATTTCTTTTATTTTTTTTCTATTTGTACAAAAATATAATCAATATATACCAGAAAATGAAAGTCTTAAATTTGAACTATTTTCTTTTTTAAAAAACAATGTAAGTTCTTTACTTAGTTTCATTTTCTCATATTATATTTATTTAATAATTTTTCTCATATTATATTTATTACAGAATAAAGTAGTTTCAATTAAAACAAAACAAACTTTTGTTGTTGAAATACTTATATTTATCGCAATTGCAGGTTTTTTGCCAGGTACATTAATTGACACGCATGGACGCAATGCTCTTTATTTCATGGACTTACAACGCTGGGTGTCTATTGTTCTAATTATGGCATATTTACCACTATTGAAATCGGGATTAAAAAATATAAAAAAAAGACCTATTTTGCAAAAAATGTTCTTAGCCATTCTATCTATTGCTGTTGGTATTATGATACTAATCAATGTTCCACGAAATTATTTTTTACACGTTAAACAAGCATTTATACATAATATTTATATTAGAAACGAGCTGATTCAGAAAGCAGGAGTTAATACAAAATTATTGTCTCTTACAAATTTGCACACAGATTTTGAGCGAAAACTACATTTGTCTCAAAAAGCAAAAGAAAATTTGATTGAAACCCAACTACTTAATGAACTAAAAGCGTTGGGAAAACTCCCACGAAACGAGAAGCAAAAATCTTGTATTTATATACCTAAAACAAATAAAACTTATTGGAATATCCTGACACATAAAACTAACGGAACTCCATTTATTGCTTCATGTTTATCCGGTATTGTAATGGTTGAGGGCATTCCTGACCCGCTGCCAAGAGGGTTTGGCTACGGCTCTTTTATAAATAACAAGAATGCAAATAAAATCTTCCGCGATGAAGAGATAAAACAAAACGCAAAGGAAAAGGGTTTTGCACAAGTTTTTGTAATAAAAGAAGAAAATAGTAAAATAGTGATATATAAAATCTTAACTACGGATTAGAAATATTTTGAATATAAGCAGAAAAAAAATATTGCGGGTTTTTCAGATGTACATCATCAATAAAACAAGTATCATTTATATAAGTTAAATTTTCAAAGAAGTATTGAAATTCTGTTATTAATCCTTCAGTGTAGATTTGAGTAGTATCAAGTTTTTTTACGTTGCTACGATAACTTTCTCGCGTGGGGGTTGGAAGAATAATAAAATCGGTGCCATGCGATTTCGATAATTGTCCCATTTTTCTGATATATTCGGATGATATTGCCGATAAAAAAACATTAGTATCCTTTAAGTCAGTTGTTTCAACCGCTGGTCCCCAGTTGTTTGTGAGTGGTATTGGTGTTTGGCATAACCAATAATATGGGATTTTTTTTATTTGTTCTTTAACTGTTTTTGTAAAATATTTATAATACTTCTTTTTATAAAACGGTTTTAAAAAATAATGATACGTAAATTTATTATTCAAATTGTTTTTAAACGTAAATGGTGTACATATCAAAACAACTTTATCAGGTTGGTTGCCAGCGTCAAAATAATTTTTCAATAAAATATATTGTCCAACTATGCTTATACCCATATTACAAGCTAATGAATTTATAGAATCATTATGTTTGTAATTATCAAATAATTGCCTTCCAACACTATCGCCAAATACAACTATCTTAGATTTCGTTTTTTTTTTGCTTTTTTCAATAGAATGATAATTAGAACTCCCAGCAACAGTTTCTTCGTATTTATTTGTGATAATTAAATATATAGGATAGACATGAACCAAAACACCTAATATTAATAAAAAAATTGTGCTTTTCAAAATATATTCTTTCATAATATATTCTATTTTAGTTATCTAACTACATGATAAATTGTCCAAGAATAAATTGACTAATTTATGTGCAGCTATTTTTTTAACATTCTGAAAAAATATGAGAATAGTAAACTATTTAATGACTTTTTTATAGCAGTTAAATGGAAAAATAGGATTGATTCCCAAAATCAATTCGCATAAAAAACACCTTGCGTATTTTTACGGGCTAAAACCACAACTCTCATGACAATAATTTTTAGGGCGGCTCATGGGCTTTCCGCTCATAGTTGCCTTGTGCCATGCGTTTTTGGCAATGTCGGCGCAGGAGCTTCCTTCGGTCGCTCTGCCCCGCCAGCCAAAAATCGCATGCCACTTCGCCAAGCTACCGCTACAATCCCTGCCGCAACAGCTTCGTAGCAAACGTTTTACGTAAGCGTATCAATTATCACTATGCAATCATACCATCGTAAAAAAACCGCATTACATTTATGGCTTGACGTATTTCGCCAGTTTCAGGGTCTAATTCCGAGCCATACATACTATGTGGTATTGCGTATATTGCAAGCATCACAATAGCAGCAACAATTGTCAAAGCCGGACGTGGCTTGGTTCTATTTGTCCAAAGAGCAAATGCCCAAAACAAAACAGCTACAAGTGTTTTATTATCAGTCAAATCCCAAGCAAACGGAACACCAGCCCAGAACTCGTCAAAAGCGAATTTTTGAACAATAGGTCCAAAAATCATTCCGCCTAAAAATAAGGTTATGAAAGCCAAAATGCCGATGATTTTATACTTATTTATACCCATTACAGCAAATATACCAGCTGCATTAGATAAGAACATAGCAAAAAACATTAAAATAATGTGTGGTATCATTGCCCAAGCCGGAACACCTCCAGTAAATCTGATAATTATTGGTGTGTGAGAATTTGCCACCTCTACTTTCTTATTATCATGCTGTAATTCAATATAATACATTAACTTTCCTGCCATTTGCTGTTGTGGCAAATTGGCAAGGAGCGAATCGCTACTCCTCGACATTTTTACCTCGTTCCATATAGCGTTTTTTTGCGGAGGAAATACTTTATAAAACAATGTTGCCTTGATATTTTTATCCGGCAGAACAACAGAAATCTCTGCATCTTCATCGCCGGAATGCGAGCGTAAAAGTCTGATTTTATGCTCTTTATCCGCCAATGAAATCGTAATTCGTTTTGGGTGCGTGGGACCTGTTAGCCGTTGGTAAAATACGGCAGTAAGCGTAATCAATACGGCAATTACCCAAGGCAGTGTTTTTTTTATCATATTACAACTGGATTTTTAGTGTTTTTTTATTTCCATCACGAATTACATCTACCGAAACTTCTTGTCCTTTTTTAAGTTTTTTCAAGCGTCCCATATAGTCGTAAATGTTTGTAACTTCCTTGCCCTCAATAGCTACAATAATATCTCCTTTCAGCATTCCGCCTTTTTGTGCTGGTGCGCCTTGACGCACGCCGTCGACACGCATACCGTTGGAACTTTTGCCAGACATATCAGGTATAAG
Source organism: Bacteroidales bacterium (assembly GCA_029934165.1). Taxonomy (GTDB): domain Bacteria; phylum Bacteroidota; class Bacteroidia; order Bacteroidales; family JAOZMU01; genus JAOZMU01. Next base: position 1,780 of record JAOZMU010000177.1, on the reverse strand, counting down.
TCCCATCGTTACTTTAAGTTTCATGCGTTGTCCGCCTTTAACTTGCGGGTCGCTGATGACAAATTCGAGGTCTTTGTTTCCCGAAAGAATTGGTGCGATAATTTCGGTCATAAAATCGCAAATTTCTTTTCCGCCTTCAGGGTTAATGAACTGAATATCATCATTTGGCGTATGATAATCGTCGTGTGCGCCTGTGTTGATAAACAGAACAGAAACATCGCTCAAGTAGAAAGAAGCGTGATCCGAAGGACCAACGCCACCCTTAGATAAAACGAGGTCGAAATTTGTTTTTGCTCCAAGGTCGCGGATATATTTTTCCAAATCCTTTGCTGTTCCAACACCGCCAATCATCAGCCGTTTTTCTGTTTTGTGTAGCCTGCCGACCATGTCAAAATTGAGCATTAATTTTATGTTCTTTAAGTCAATTAGCGGATTCTCGGTAAAATACTTAGAACCTAACAACCCCATCTCTTCACCTGCGAAGGCTATCACGATAAGACTACGTTTCATTTTCTTTGGGTTTGCAGCAAAATATTCGGCTATTTCCATTATTGCCGCAACACCAGATGCGTTATCGTCTGCTCCGTTGTGAACCGCTGTTGTGTCTGGTTTTCGAGAGCCTGAGCCATATCCTCCCATTCCAAGATGGTCGTAATGCGCACCGATAACAACATATTCGTTTTTCAGATTTGCATCTGTTCCTTCGAGAATTGCAACTATGTTTTGTGTCTGTTTTTCAATTATTTGCAGGCTTACTTTGCAATCTGCAATTTGATTTGTATTAAAAGAATTTGGCTTTTTTGTTTTGTTCAAATCTTGGATTAATTTGGCAATTTTATGTCCAGATTTTGCAAGCAACAAATCGGCAGTTTGGCGCGATATATGTACTACCGGAATTTTAACCGAACTTGTTGGTCGGTCTGATTTTAGGCTTGGTAATTCGCCGTCATTTTCTGTGCTGGTGCTGTTTACAAACATAACTCCTTTTGCACCTTTGTCCATTGCCAGCCTAACTTTACTACGATAATCTGTGTTACCTTTTTGGGTAGCTTTGCCATGTCCCAGTTTTGGACTATCAGTTAAAATTAACACCCATTTGCCACCGACATTAACATCTGCATAATCTTTCCATTTATTCATTCCTTGGTCGTTATCGAAACCATAACCAACAAAAACAACCTCGGAATTTAGCGTAGCCGAACCTGACAATACTAATGGTACAAAATCGCTGTTTAATTCCAGATTTTGTTTGTTAATAATCAACGCATTATCATCGCCAAGTTTGATGCTTGTAATGACATTGAATTTTTGTAACCCATTGTCTGCTAATAATTTCAAACCGGCATTTTTCAATTCGGCTGCAATGTATCCTGCCGCAATTCTATCTTCTGCGCTTCCGGGTTTTCGCCCTTTTAGCGAGTCTGAGGCAAGAAAAAATATGTGGTTATAAAATTCCTTTGCCGTTATTTTGTCCTGGGCATAAATACTTTGAGCAAAGTACGGAAAAATAACAATTAGTAATAGTAATCTAATTTTTTTCATTTGCTTTAATTTATGTAATTAATATATTATGAAAAGTATTATGTTGATATTCAAGTCAATAACAGTAATACCAGATGCAACCATCTTCCGCTGTCAGTTTTTAATTCCAATATGTTGATACTCACACTATATCAGGGTTTGTTCATGAAAATTTGTTTGTTTTGTCAAACTGTTTGCTACAACGGCGTTTTGCGGCAGGGATTGTAGCGGTAGCTTGCCGAAGTGGCATTGCGATTTT
>JAOZMU010000176.1 GCA_029934165.1 Bacteroidales bacterium | reverse complement strand
TTTTCAAATTCGCAACTCTCAAGCTCAATTGTTTCCATTTTAGAAAACCTATCACTTCTTCTCCGTAATTGTACATATTCAGTGGAACTTATCTGGGGCAAAAGAACGTCAATCATCACCAAATTTACAAAAATTGAGACGACAAGGCACACAATTTTCGATATCTTTAGGAATTTATTGTAATAGGCTATATTTTCATTTCGCTTCTTGTTGGCATATTCCTTTTTGCGATTTTTAAAGTCTGCTACACGTTCTTTTCGTTTTCTTGCACGCTTTTCGCGCTCTGTTTCTGCTGGTTTTGTGTCGAAATTTCTAAACAACCGATTGAATGAATTGGATATGGCTGCGTCGTACTTGGCGCGTAATTCTTTGTTAGACAATACATTATAAGCCTCATTTATTTTCTGAAAAACAGCAGTTGTATCTTGAGAAAGATTTTTATCCGGATGATACTGTTTAGCTAATTGTCGAAATGCGTTTTTGATTTCATCTGCCGAAGCATTATTTGAAATGCCCAAAACTTTGTAGTAATCAACCATTTATGAGATATTTTTGCCATTGTCTGTTCATACAATCAATTTTATCTAAAAAAAAACAATTAGGTCTAAGAGCTACTATTTATGAAACGATTTAGCTGGTTATTAGCAACTTAGGTTAATAAATTACGTATAGAGATTAGGAAAAACTACGTAGAAGCGTCCTGTTAACAACTTTGTCAAAATGCGATTTGATTTTTATGAATAAGCACTACAATATGGTATTATTCAAGTGGTTACAATTCATCTAAAAACTCAGTTTGAATTTTGCTTTCTGGTGTAGTGGTTTCCAATTCGAAATAAAACTCTGCACGGTCGATAATTTCGCCTGCTATAATACTGATTATAAGCATTCCATAGCCATATTCAGGATTAACAACCCACAAAAACATCGGAATAACTCCGCTTAGAAATAATTTGGACATCGGGATAACAATCTCACGGTATTTTTGAGATTCTCGATTTTCTGCCATTCTGTACGTATAAAGAGAGAGTTTAATGACTAATAGTACCCAAAATACAGGAAAGTTCTTAATAAATATTGAAAGATATAAAGCACTGGATAACAAGGCAGACGAACTATGAATATTGAATTTTGTGATTTTTTTCAGTTTTCCATAAACCATGTCGATAGAAAACACAAAAGCAAACCCAAATAATGCCGTCGTAATTAAAATGTATATTGGCATATATACGAACAATGCTATGGTTGATAATACCGCAAAGGCAGCAAAAAAAACTATCTCGCGACTTAGCCACGAATTTTGAAAACCCAAAACGGAGCGGGCAAATCGTTTCTTATTGCCTAAATGCAAAAAACTGCCTACAAACAAACAGCACAACAAGGTAATAAATAAAGATGGAATTATTGTAATCGACCCCACAACAGACGCAGCAAATGCACCGGTTAAAATTGGGGCAATAAGTGTAAATACCAATAATGTCCAGTCTTTTTCCGATGAAATTTTGGATTGCAATTTGTGTTCGCTTTTCGCAATAATTTTTCTATCGCGCGGTGTTACAGTGGCTTTAGCTTTCATTTTTTTTCGTTTTTCTATAATTTTCAACTTTGGCTGACATTTTTCGTAAAATCCTGTCATAGAATTATTTGTCGGCAAAATATCGTTAAATTCAAAAGTCAAAGCACCAGTTGGACACGCCATAACACAAGCAGGCTCAAGATTTTCTTTAAGCTGGTCGTTGCAAAATGTGCATTTCTTAACGACACCTTCCAAAGGATAATATTTTGGAGCATCAAATGGACAAATCCACGTACAATAACGGCAACCGATACATTTTTCCTGATGATGAATGACGACATTTGTTATTTCATCTCTAGTGTAAGCCTTTGCAGGACAAGAACTTAAACAAGGAGCAGAGGCGCAATGATTGCACGCCATCGAAATATGAAAAAAATCTAATGCGGGGTGCTTAATTCTATTATACGAGTGTACATTTCGCCATAAAAGGTTTGAAGATGTAGGGTTTTCTATCTGACAACCAATCGAACAGGCATTGCAACCAACACATCTGTTAGCATTGAAAATGAAGACACTTTGCATTTAATTTATTTTTCGCGGAAAATAATCACTGAATATATTTAGATACCTACTCAAATAGCACAATCTGCCTAGTAAAAAATTATCTCAATATACAGAAATACAGGGCACTTACATTCAATAGTTGTTATAAAGTATGAAACAATTTATCTTACAACCGTCCTTAGTATCGCAATGTGCAAAACATTTCTTTTGTCAAAAATAGCAAGTAATCCTTTTTATTCAAATTATTTTGGCAAATTATTTTATTGACATTGTTAACAGATTAATGAAATAATGTTGCTCTAAGTTATTAAAAAAAAAGGCATTACACACCAAGGGGAGGTATGCAATGCCCAGAAAACTAAAAATAAGCAGGTAACTATGTTGGGAAAACTAATTATATCTCAAGATTTTGTTATATCTCAAGATTTTGTCTTGAAAAAAATACGCGATTTTGCAATTGGCGATTTCGTCATGCGTTGTTTTGCAAATAATCAATCGTATTGCCAACAGTCCTTAATTTCGGAATATCAGTATCGTTTATTTTGATATTAAACTTAAACTCAATGCTATTCACTAACCAAACCATGTCTATCGACTCAAAGCCGAGGTCGTTTTTGTAGTTTGTTTCTGTCTGAATATTATTTCGTTGAACTCCAACTTTTCGTAATACTTGATACAATTTTTTAAATAAAGGCTTCATAATTTCTTTTTTATACGAATGAATAATCCTAATAAAATAGGTGTGTAAAAATTAATGATACTTTTCGAGTTGTTATTGGCTTGAATATAAGCTAAGGTCTAAGACCTATTTTTTATGAAACGTTTAAGCTGTGAATTAACAACTTAGGTTAATAAAAAGCGTAAGAACTTTTGTAAGAGTACTTATTTATAACTTATTAGAACGAAGATTAAATTAACCATTACCATTATTTTCTGATTTTTCAGACAAATAGTAAATCGTTGTCTCAATATTAAAATGCAGGGCATTTATTCACTTAGAACCAATTTCTTTTAAGCAAATTGAGGTTTTGAATTTTCGGATTTTTTTTCTCCGAGATAAGCATATCTGCTAAAATAAAAAACAGTGCAAAACCAATGAAGTACTGAAAAATATCGTCATACTCAGAATAGTTTGCAACTTCAATTTCTTGTTTTTCCATTTTACTTATCTTGTCAAAAACCATCTCAAGACCAGTCTGCGAATTATTTGCACGCACATAAGAACCGCCTGTTGCAATGGCGATTTTTTGCAGCAAGGTTTCGTTTAACTTAGTGATAATAAAACTACCACTTTTATCTGTTCGGTATTTATCATCTTCTTTTGGCAACGGAATTAACGAGCCTTCTGGTGTTCCCATGCCAATTGTATGAATGATAATGCCTTTTTCCAATGCCGCCTCCGCCTCAAGGATTGCATCGTCTTCGTGGTTTTCTCCATCGGTAATTATTACGAGTGCCCTTTCTTGCTCGCCTGTCGGACCAAACGATTTGGCTGCCAGCTTTATAGCCGTCCCAATCGCTGTTCCTTGTCGCGGAATAAAATCTGTCGAAATTGTCGATAACATCATTTTTGCAGCACTATAATCCGTTGTTGTTGGCACTAACATAAAGGCATCGCCGGCAAAAACAATTAGTCCGATTTTGTCGTTTTCTAACTCCGAAATCAGTTTGGCAATCGACCGTTGGGCAGCTTTTAATCTATTTGGGCGTATATCTTTGGATAACATACTGTTAGAAACATCTAAGGCAATCATCAACTCAATTCCCTTTCGTTTTACTTCGCCAAGTTTTGCTCCAGTCTGCGGACGAAGAATTGCAATGATGACAAGTAAAACGGCAATCATTTGCAAAACAAATTTCAGAACAGGTCGCGATTTTGAAGCTGAGGGCATCAGTTGCATAATTACGGGTAAATGCCCAAAATTTTGCAGCTTTTTTTTCTTTATCTGCTGTGCAATTAAAAAAATAAAAACCAACAGAGGAATTATTAATAACAAGTACCAAAATTCCGCATTTTCAAATCGTATAAAACTCCCATCACCTAAACTGCTAATTGCACTATTTGAATTACTTTTCATGAATTTTGATTTGTAAATGACTTAGGAATTACGAATTGTTTTCCGTTTTAAAACTAAGTGTCCCGCACTTTTTAACATTGAGACAACGATTTACTATTTGACTGAAAATCAACAACAAACAGCAAATAATGGTATAGGTTTATTTAATCTTCGTTCTAAGGTACTCGCCTAAAAACAATGTAGCGAAGCATAATTTCGAGAAAGAATGCAGCCAAAGCTACAAGTCCGAAATATAAAAACTCTTCTTTTTTGTTGCTATATTCTTTTACTTCTATTTTCGATTTTTCTAATCTATCTATCTCTTTATAAACCTCTTTCAACGTTTTATTATCCGTTGCCCTAAAATATTTTCCTTTTGTTATGCTCGAAATTTCTTTAAGAATTTCTTCATCAATTTTGACTTCCATTTTCTGATATTGAATACCATAAGGGGTTTGAAAAGGATATGGTGCCATGCCCATTGTCCCGACTCCGATTGTATAAACTCGGATTCCGAAAGTTTTTGCGATTTCGGCGGCAGTTATCGGCGCAATTTCGCCCTGATTGTTCACACCATCGGTCAACAAAATGGCTACTTTGCTTATTGCATCGCTGTCTTTCAGTCTGTTAACAGCATTTGCAAGCCCCAGCCCAATTGCTGTTCCGTCTTCAATCATTCCGCTTTTGATGTTACGAAAAAGGTTGATAAGTTCTGCATGTGAAGTAGTTAGCGGGCATTGAGTAAAACTCTCTCCACTAAAAACAACCAAACCCATTCTGTCCATTTTTCGTCCAGAGATAAATTCTATTGCAACATCTTTAGATGCCTCTAATCTATTGGGTTTCAAGTCCTCTGCCAACATACTACTCGAAACATCTAAAGCAATAACAATATCTATTCCTTTTGTTGTTACATCTCCCCAGTTGTCGATTGATTGTGGACGAGCAAACACCAAAACCAAGGCTGCAAAAGCTATACTCCTTAGTATGAACAAACTATGACGAAGATAGTGTTTGTAGGTTTTTGCCTTCGGAAAAAGATGTAAAGTAGGGTACTGAATTGTTGCAAACGATTTATCGCTCAAAAATATGTACCAAAGAGTTATTGGCACTAATAAAATGAGCAAATACAGGAAATTTTCGTTTGCAAAAACAATGTTTTCCATAGCATTTTTTGTGGTTATGTAAATTTAAGTGAATTATTTAACCTAAGTGTCCGGCACTTTTTATTTTTGAGATAACAATTTACTATTTGACTGAATATCAGCAATAAACAGCAAATAATGGTATATGTTAATTTAATCTTCGTTCTAAGTAAGTACTCTTACAAAAGTTCTTACGCTTTTTATTAACGTAAGTTGCTAATTCACAGCTAAAAATGTTTCACAAAATTTGGTCTTAGACCTTATCATGTGTAATCCAATTTGCAATTCACTAAGTAACGAATTTTTTTTGGAATGAATGCTTACAGTTATGTATCAACTTACTGCAAGGTTTTCCAAATTTTCTTTTGTATCTGAGTTTGATGTCGCGCTATCTTTTATTGTAATTGTTTCATTAACAAACAGATAGGCATTTTCAATGTTTTTTTCATTCTCAACAGGAATTGGTTTTGCTTTGGCAAATTTAACAAAATCTGCAAGTGTAAGCATTTGCTTCAGTTTTTCGTAAACCTCTCGTTTTATGGTACTTTCGTTTTTCAAAACTGTCAAAATCTCGTAAGAAGTCTGCTCCAAAGCCGAAATACCAAATCGCTTCTCTATATATTCTCGCATAATATCCGTCAGCTTGGTGTAGTATTCTTTTGTATTTCCAGACTGCCATAACTTATTGGACTTCAACTCATCAAGACTTCGCAAGGCAATAACATGTGGCAGCTCTTTGGAGACAATTATTTTTATCTCTTGAGGTCGGGATTTCCTTTTTTTGTGCCAGAAATATAGCAGAACACTAATAATGCTAACCATCACAAAACCAATGATATACAAATAGTATTCAGTGATAAATTCTTTAAATGTAAGTGGCGTATTGAGGTTTGCAATGTGTGGTTTCGGACTTGCCGAAGTATCAACAGGAGTTCTAGTAATTTCAAGGTATAACTCCTTAGAATACAAGGTGTCAAGAGTTTGATTTGCTTTTTTGGTAATAAAAATAAAAGGCTCTAAATAGTAGTAACCCGAATCCCAACCTTGTATTAAAACTCTCTGACGCAACCGCTTAGATTTTTTATTTGCGGAAATTGTGTCTATCGGAAAAATTTTTATCACCTCAATCTCATCAATAATCGACTTTTCGAGAACTGGAAACTTGATTTTTTCGCCGGCTTCTTCACTAGCTTCAAAAATCAGATGGGTTTGCCCGCCTTCAAAAATTGTCATCGTGTCAATTATTGCGCTCACTTTTTCATTTTGCGCAGCCGATTGAAACGACAATAATAAGTAAATTGTCGTAATCCAAATTGTTTTATATAAAGATAAAAAAAGATTTTCTGTAACTCGTAGTTTCATTTGTTTTTTTTCTGCGCAACGAGTGCTATTAATTTGGAAAAGTATTGTTTTGATATTTAGGTTATTAAGGTCTAAGACCTATTTTTTTATGACGCGTCTAAGCTGTGAATTAGCAACTTATGTTAATAAAAAGCGTAAGAACTTTTGTATGAGTACTTAGAACTAAGATTGTATTAATCTATATCACTATTTGCTACATGGTTTGTTTATGAAAATTTGTCTGTTTTTCAAACTGCTTGCTACAACGGCGTTTTGCGGCAGGGATTGTAGCGGTAGCTTGCC
>JAOZMU010000010.1 GCA_029934165.1 Bacteroidales bacterium | reverse complement strand
TGCTTTTTTTGTGAAAAAGTGTCAAGTTTTTTTTTGCTATATGAAACATGCCCTTATTTTCATTGTCAATTTCTACAAACAATTCGTATATCTCAACAAAAGAATGTCGATTTGTTGTATCGACACCTACACTTTTCTTTAAATCAAGCAATTTTGCTTTATCCGTACGGTATTCAGTTCCTTCAATTTCAAGAGTTTTATCATGTACTCCTAAAATTAACCATGCAAAATCGTTCCCTAATAAATTTGCCTCGTTGCTAAGTGCCGAAACATATTTTCCAATCTTATCAGGAACTTTTTTGGGGTCGTTAAATTTTTTGCCCTTAATTCAACACATTCACTTTCTTTTGATGCGATTAACTCTTGTAACTTTTGATGTAATTCGGCTTGAGTCATTATTTCATTCTTTCGATATTTAAGGTCTAAGAGCTATTATTAATTTTAATTTAGTCCTGTAATGTTCTAATAACCAACTGTCATAATTAATATCAATATACAATTAAGGCATCTTTCAGGATAGTCGACACTTTTATTCTAAAAAACACAACGTAAAGTATAAATAACCAGACGAATACAGTGTTTGTGCTGAAAAAGTGTCAACTATATCATGTTTCGTATATTGCATAATATCAACATGTTATTCGAATTTGTCTTTCATGCTTGAAAGATGCCACAATTAATTTTGTTTAGTGGCTTATTAGCACGCTATTATTGAATATTTATAATTTTGTTTAAGACACTAAATAGGTCTTGATGAAACAACTTCAAATTTTTTCTTCAACTTTAAGAATGGGGTTTCAATTAATTTATATGAAATAACAGACACTACGATTGTAAAAGTAAGAGAATAAAAAAATGAAGCTAATTTATTAGATGGTAAAAAAGGAAAATTATCAATAATAAACACTGCAACTCTATTTCCTAATAGATGATATAAATATAAACCGTATGATCTTTTTCCTAAAAAAACAAATAATTTAATAGAAAAAAACTTTTTCAATAATGGACTGTCAGAAACAGCTATCAAGACGAATAAAGTTGAAAAACCAACTAAAGCATAACTCAAAGTCAACCAATGAGTAATATCGTGAACATTTGGCAAAGCACACAGCAAAATAAAACACAAAACACCAAATAAGCCAATTAGCAACGGATTCAGTTTTTTGCGCATAGAGTCAAATCCACCAAATCCTAATACAAGTCCTAAAACTATTGACTCGAAATGTGTTACAGGAAGTACCCAAATTGCGGGATGAGGAACTTCTGTAATAATCATGTAAAGCCGTGTTAAATTAAATAACACCATAAATGAAATCAGAATAATTATTTGTTTTCGTCTTGATGACCGAATCAGTATTAATATTAAAAGTGGAATGAAAATATAGAATTGTTCTTCGTACGTAATCGTCCATAAATGCGCAATGTAAGGCATTTTATTGAGTCCGTAAATAGCTGTAAATATATTGTCCGAAAATGTAAACAATCCGATAATTCTGAGTTTTAGATGTTCATCAAGAACATCGTATTTGTAAATGTAACAAGCAATTGAAAACGCAATAAATAAAAAATAGATTGGCCAAATCCTAAAAATTCGCCGCATGTAAAATTTCATGAAGCTTATTCCTCCTGTTTTGTTAAACTCTGCAATTAATAGTTTTGTAAACAAAAAAGCAGATAATACAAAAAATAAGTCCACACCAACCCATCCAAACTCTGCAAAGACAGATAAAGGAATGTTTGCATATGAACTATAATGATGAACAAAAACTAAAAGAAATGCAAAAAAGCGTAATCCGTCCAATTCAGGAAAATACATTTTTTTTTTTGTCTTATTTTGTCTTATTGCCGTTTTTTCCATTTTTATACTTTATAATAGAGATTATATAAAACAATTTTTGTAATGAGGAGCTTCAGTCTGCATAAATCGGCTAAACTTTTGTTTTATATAATCACTAATGCATCCTGCAATTTTTTTCTAATAAATTCGCACCAGAACTCAATTTTCTTACCCTCATTTAACTTCTGTGGTTTTTCCAAACCCAAAATTCTCTGAGTTTGTAGATAGAAGATACGATTATGTATCCAACATAAGCCGAAAGGTAAAAATAAATGGCGTATAAAACTAATTGGCGAGATTGCGTTGGTAGAAAATACGCAAAAACAAGTAAGACAGGGACAACAAAGTCTGGCGCACGTTTCTTTTTATCGACAAGATGTCCTTTTTGTAAGTTGCTTATATAAAGACCACTATATAAAGTTATTAGAATAAAAACTTCAAGTGCCGAATGGTAAATAACAGCAGATAACAAAGACACTACTCCAAGAGCTAACCAAAAAACATAGAGTTGCCACGATTTTAATTTTGCTCTCGCTATTGTTTGTGCGACTGTACCAATTGCGCCTATCGACGAAAAAACGAAAACGATTTCGAGCAATGTGTAATTTTCATAAACAGGCATTGTAATAAACTCGAAAGCACTGCTCCAAAAGCCGATAGCCATGACTGCACAAAGCAAAAACACGGTTTCTAACGAGCCAAATTTCTCGAAAATTAGCCAGCCAGTGTCTGCCTGTTCCTGAAAAACTGTTGCGTGTGCAATGTATCCGATGCCAAAATAAAACGCTAATAACCAAGGGTTTATAATGCCAAAAAGATTAAAAACTGTCATTAGCAAACTGCCATTGTTGTAAACGTCGAGGTTGTGGTCGAAAAATTCGCCAAGAGCCGAACTTGTTTTGGTGCGCTTGGCTTGCATTCCGTCGAAATGGTCGCCAATGGCATAAGCAATAACTAAAAACGGAATGATGAGAAAGTTAATTCTGGACTCGGGCTGCCAAAAAAACGACAACGCCAGAGCCAAATACATAAAAATATTTGAGACAACCGTAATTATGTTTGCCGGCACGCTCCAAGGCATAAATCGCATTAAAGGACTAACAATTAACCTCTTAAATGCTGGTGTAACAATCGAATAATCTTTTACTTGGTATTTATATTCAGGAATCATTTTGATTTATTTTTTATTAAGCTCCTAAACAAAATTAATTGTATATCAATATAATTATGAGGTTGGTTATTAGAATATTGTATGGTTAAGCTCAAATAATAATTTGGTTTAGACCTTACTTCTTTTTAGCTACAACAACTACATTCCAACTGTTTAAATCTGGTGTTTTTTCAAAATTTAACCACTCTTTATAAGAAATTAGCTCAAAACCACATTTATTTAAACCCATTTCTAATTCAGGCATAAAAAAATATCTCATGCTATGTGTTTCGTTTATTTTTGATACTTCCGAACTATTTTTTTGTTCTGTAATTATCTCATAATTAACATCTACAATGTTTTTATTTGGATGGATGCAAGGCTCTGCAATTCGACAGATTTTAACGTTTTCGTCTTCCAACCTTTTGACTCTAACAACTGGCGGGTCAGTCAGTACGGCTGGTCCGTACCAAAAATCAAAGATAAAAACTCCGCCTTTTTCAAGGTGCTTATTTGCGGTTTGAAAATAGTTTTCAACATCAGAATTTGTGTTCTGGTAACTGGCAACATGAAACAGCGAAACAACAGCATCGAACTTCTCTTTTAAATCAAAACTCCGTGCATCGCAAACCTTAAATGAAAGATTTTCGGAGCTTTTTTCTTGCGCAAATTCAATCATCGAAACAGACGAATCTACACCAACAACTTTGTATTGTTCTGCCAAAAGCTCATCATGTAGTCCTGTTCCACAGCCAATGTCTAAAACTTTCGCTATTTTCTTGTCAGAATAAGTCTCAATTAACTTGTTAATGTACTCAACTTCTTTTTTGTAGTTTTTGTTTTTGTATAACAAATTGTAATACTGAGCGTAAACGTTAAAATTTTCCATTTCTAATTTTATTTTGTAGATGTTTCCAACACAGCGAAATATTTAGTTTTATTTCCAATTTCTCCTATATTTTCCAAACCCGTCGATTTTTCCAATAATTCTCGCAACATAATCATTAGCAGAGTGTTCACAAGCTCGTTTTTTTCCTTTTCCAATGAGCTGTTCACGTAACTTAGGATTTTGTTTTAGTTTAACAACCTGTTCTGCAAGCTCTTCTTCATTTGTAGGCTCAAAAAATAATGCCGCATCTCTCAACTGTTCATGCGCACCTGCATATTCCGATGAAATAACGGGGCAACCCAATGCCATTGCTTCCAAAGGCGGAAGATTGTCTGGTCCGAGTATGCTTGTAAACGTAAGAGCGAATGCGTTTTTATAAAGCGAAACCATCTCTTCTACAGACACAAAACCTAAAAAATGAATATTTTTTTCGACACCCAATTTCTCTGCCACAGATTTTACATGCGCCATGTTTCCTTTGTCTGAGCCTGTAAATACGACATCAAAATCAAGATTATTTTTCTCTTTCAATTGCTTAATCGCATACAAAAGAACCACATGATTTTTGTGCGCCCAAAACTGAGCTGGGAAATATAAATATTCCTTTTTTATGCCAAAGCTCTTAAAAACATCAATGTTTTGATAATCGGTTTTTTGAGCAAAGTTTGGTGTGGGAAACGGATTTATTATAATTTGTTTTTCTTGAACATGATAATATTTTAAAACTTCGGCTTTTCCGACTTCCGCACCTGTAACAATGTAGGTTGCTTTTGGCAAAATGCCTCGCCAAAGTCGCTCTCTTGCTTCCCATGGCATTGGTGCAGAATGACTATATTCGGGCAAAAACGGGAAGTTTCGGTGTCCCAAATCCCAAAGAGTATAAATATACGGAGCTTCGACGGGCTGAAAAGAACTGGTTACAAACCAAACCATTTCGATTCCAAGTTCCTTAACCTTAGCATTTAATGGGTTTTTATAAAAACTATAATAATCCAACTCGCGAATTTCTCTTTCGTGGTCGTACATTGCCGAATCGTGCTTGTAGAAAGCATTTCCAACGAAAGATTTTACAAACAGTCGGCGTAATTTAGATAAAATCCTTCGATGTATTGGAGGTGGAGTATAAACACTTTTATTGGCATCGAGACGAATATACTTGAAGTTTGGATTTGGCTCAGATTGCAATTCTCCTTTATGAAAAATATAGATTTCATGTTGTGTTTCCAACTGAGCAATAGCACTATAAACACTTCCTTCGAAAGTAAATCCACCGCCTTCTTCGGGCGAAATTCCTGCAAGAGCTATTCCTATTTTCATTAAAACTATTTATTTTGAATTACCTCTTTTACTTTACTTGCCACATGTTCAATCTTTTTATTATCAAGCGACAATCCGCTTGGAACATAAAATCCACGCCGTGCAAGCATTGAGGCTACTGGGTATTCTTCGCCTGCGAAAAGTCCCATTTTCTTGAAAACTGGCTGCTCGTGCATTGGCCAGAAAAACGGACGTGTTCCAATCTTCTCTGCACCAAGTTTTTGCATGACGTGTTTCGCATCGAAGGGTAATTCTGGGTCGAGAACAATCCCATAAACCCAGTATATATTTTCGGCATATGCGGTTTTTGGCAAAGGAAGTCTAATGTTATCAACCTCAGACAATAACTCGGTGTATCTCCGTCCCATTTTGCGCTTTGCGACAACAAATTCGTCAAGCTTTTCTAACTGTGCAACGCCAACGGCTGCTTGAATATTACTCATGCGGAAATTCCAGCCAAGTTCCTCATGCACAAAGCGTTGCTGTGGCTGAAAACATAAATTACGAAGCGACCGACAACGCTCTGCAAGCTGGTCGTCGTTTGTCATTATCATGCCGCCTTCGCCCGTGGTAACGTGTTTATTTGGGTAGAAACTAAATATTGAAATGTCGCCAAAATTTCCGCATGGAATGCCGTTGTAGGTCAGTCCGTGGGCTTCTGCTGCATCTTCAATTATCTTTAAACCATGCTTTTTGGCAATGTCCATTACTGGAATCATATCCACAGGAAGCCCGTAGATGTGAACAACCATTATCGCTTTGGTTTTGGGCGTAATTTTAGACTCAATTTGATTTACGTCCATATTCCACGTAACAGGATGACTATCAACTAAAACAGGCTTTGCACCTGCACGAACTATGGCGGCTGCACAAGAAATAATCGTAAAAGCGGGCATTATGACTTCGTCGCCTTCACCAATTCCGAGCGCGACAATGGCAGCATCAAGCGCCACCGAGCCATTGCAAACGGCTATTCCGTGTTCTTGACCGACTCGTTTTGCGAACTGATTTTCAAATTTTTTCACGAACGCACCTTCAGATGAAATCCACCCAGTATCAATACATTCGTTTAAATATTTTTTTTCGTTGCCAGCCAAAAGAGGCTCGTTTACAGGAATGAAATCTTGCATCTTATTTCAGGTTAACGTTAATATCATTAGGTTTGTTGAATCTGGTTTTATCTTTATCGCCAGCGTAAGGACCTTGCTTTATTTCTATAACTTCCACGTCTTCAATTATTTCAAAGCCATGTCCGCCTTCTGCAAGAAGAATTACATCGCCTTCTTCGAGCAAACGACTTGCTACGTGTTTTTGGTCGTAATCGTAAAAATCGACACGTATTTTACCCGAACGAACCACAAGAACTTCTTGAGTCATTTTCACGTCTCGATGAATTTCGTTGTGGATATGTGGCTGAATTTCGTGCCCTGTCGGATGGCTCATATACGCAAGCTGCTGAGAATAATCATCGGGCGTAAAAAAATGTAATCCTTTTTCTTTAAACCGATGCGAAATTATTATGGCGTAGTTAATTCCGTCTATTGTGAGGTTTTCTATCATTTGGGTGTTGGGTTATTTTGCGCAAATGTTTTTTTGTAAACTATGACAATTTTGTGTCTGATTTACAAATTCATTTTATCCAAATCTTTTCTAATTGCAATAATGTTTTGAAATCCAAATATTTCATATTGAAAAGCAGAATAACCGCTATAATTTATTTTTAAAAAACCACTTGGCAGCAATCTATACACATTATACTTCTTGAGAATATCAACAAAATCTTTTAAAAAGACTTTACTAACAACATTCATTTCATTAAACTCAAACTGAATAAAATCAACCTTTCCGTTTTGCAATATTTCTTTTGCACCTTTTAATACATTAAATTCATTTCCTTCAGTATCTATTTTCATCAGATTAATTGTATTTATATTGTGTTCCGAAGCAAAGCTATCAATTGTTGAAAGATTTATTTCGGTTTCAACAAAATCTGACTGGTGGATTTCTTGTATCACATCTTTAAATATTGAAGCGTGGCTTGAACCATCATGATTTTTATAATCATAAATTAATGATTTTGATGTTGTATCTGAGAAGCCAATGTTATACGTTTGGATTCTATTATACGGTTTTAACGAACTTTCCAAAGATTTAAAGTTTTTGGGGTGCGGCTCAAAACTATAAACGTTACAATCTAAATCTTTAAACAGCAAACTGTAGTTACCGACATTTGCACCAATATCAAAGACCACGTTTAGCTCAAAGTTTTCTTTTAAATAGTTAATAAAAAACTCCTCTCCACTTATTTTTGGGTTGTGATAGTTAAAAACACCAAGTCCTCTTAGAGAAATGTCGTATAAAAACAGGTTTAACTTTTTAAAACATGATTTTGCAAATAATTTTGCATATAAATTCAAAACCCTTCTTCTCATAATATTTTATAGCTTTACATTAAAAATTATAATGGTATAATTACAAAACTGTAATCACAAAATTTTCCTTAAATATTTTTTTATAAACTCAGGCAACAGTTTCGCCATAAACTTTCTAAAATCAGAAGCTGGTGGTTTGCCGTGATTTTCGATGTGATGAAATCGCTCAAACTTTTTCCTGATTTTTTTATTCTCAACCACAGGAATATTTTGTATATCAATCAAATTGTTACTAATTTCTGTGTGATAGTGATTATCCACACCTGTATTTGCTCCCGTACCATCTAACCCGATATTCTTAATGTACGATTTACCGGGAAATAGTGATAATTTTCCAGAGATGTATGATGTCATTCCCCATCGTATTGCCCATGAGTCATTTTTTCCATCAATAACACTTTGCAACATTTTCATTCCAGGCATTGCACCGTTAAAATCAAACTCATCAACTAATCCTAATTCATACATTTTATCTTTCAAAATTTTAGGATTTGATTCAAATAAATCCCAACCTCTTTTCCATGTCGCCCAACCGTGGCAATCTGCGCCTCTAAAAAAATAAGCCTCTGGAACTTTTCCTTCAAACGGATAAGCATAAGCCTGTACGCTAATTACTTTATCATTGTTTTCATAAAAATTCAAAGCATTATTCATGTATTGAAGAAAGACTGGTGATGTTACCAAATCATCTTCCAAAACTATTATTTTGCCATGTTTATTGACTGTTTCGGTAACTCCGCCAATTATGGATTCGCCAAGTCCTTTGTTATGCTCTGCCTCAATTACTTCTACCTTCTTAAATCCACTAATTGTTGGCAAATATTTTCGTAACTCTTCAACTTGTTTTTTGTCCTTATCGCCTTTTGCACCATCGGCATATATACGAAGTGTGCTATCCTTTGCAAGTTCATTTTTCTTTAAAGCTTCAATAGTTTGTTGCGTATGCCATAATCGATTGTAAACAAACAAGACAATTGGAGCAAGGTTTGTATTTTTCATTATAATATTGCTTTTGAATTATTTTTTTGTATTACTTCAACAATTCGCTCGCCGACACAATCCTCCTTATAATTTGAAAAAATAGCTTTCATTTTAATCATTTTATTCTTCAGCTTTTGATGATAATTTTTAAACTGGACTCATATAATATTATCCAAATGAATAAAAAGCGTCGAATGTAAAATTGAGCAACTCTTATGTGTGCTGTAATTATTTAAAACAATCAACAACAAGAGACAAAGGTCTGAATGGATTCTTTACTCTATTATCATTATCTGGAGTTCTCATTACAAATCCTTTAGAATAATCTATTTTATTTGTAATTCCTTCTCCCATCTCATCGTAATAATGTAGAAATGTAAAGCTTTTGAAGTCAGTTTTTTCTAATAACTCTTTGACAGTATATACGTAGGAAACCACACATGTCCGCCATTTATTACTTTTCCATCAATATAATCTCCACCTCCAAAAAAATCAAATACTATATTTCCATTTTCGTTTTTTTGAGATCGTTCATACAAAATATCACAATTATAATCTGGAAGAGATAGTCGAAAAAGACCTCCTTCTTTAAGAGTTCTATATATTTCATTTATTACTCCAGTTAATTGTTCATAATTTATATGTTCAAATACATCTTCAGATTGGTATCTATCAATGCTATTATCTTTAATTGGGTATTTTTTAAGTACATCATGTTTTATATGATTACCATTCCATTGTGTTAGCGATAAACCAATGTATTCACTATACTCTTTCATTGCAGGAACATCTCCAGCATAAAGATAGACCTTTTTACTTTTTCTCAAATCTGAGAATTTAGCCTTCTTTAAAAATAAACTTTTAAGTTTACTTTTTATTTTTTCAAGTATTTTCATTTTTTCTCCAATATTTCTTTTGTATTACTTCAACAATTCTATCCGCACATCTCCCGTCCAATTTATGAAAAAGATAAGCTTCATTCTTATACATATTATTTCGCAGTTTTTCTAAATAATCCTTTTTTAATGCCTTTTGCATTACAAAATCAATGTTTTCCGAAATATCTAAGCAAGCAATATCCAAAGTTTGTTTAAATAAATAGTCAGCATAGGTAGTGTTGTCATCTATAAGCACAGCTGGTATATTGTTTATCAGAGCTTCAAAAATCATCGTAGAAGGAGTACTGACCACTATGTGATAATTTAAAATCGAAATGTACGAAGGTTTTGAATTATCATCAAATTTAATATTTAATGCTTCAAATTTTGAAACCATACTTTTTGGTAAAATTTCTTCTATTATTTCACCTGGCTTTAGTCTAATGTATAATTCATATTTGCCATTGTTGGTTTCAACCCAATCAATTATTTCTGAATAAAATTTTTGTGCATATTCTTTTTGACCTAAAGACCCTTCGCCGTTTGACACAATAAGAATTTTTATTTTTTTATTTTCCTTCTTCTTATCAGTAGTTTTTAATACTCTGTCAAAATAGGGGAAACCCGTTTTGTGAAGATACTTTTTCCTTATACCTCTATATCTCAATTGTTTAGCTGAAAAATCTGAGTAACAGCAAATATGCATTGCGCCATTCATACCAGCTGGCATTAAAAAAACATCTGGGTTGTTTTCATCTTCATAAAATCCATCAAGGTTTAGAATATCATACTTTAGTCTTTGTTTCAATTTATTAATAAATCCTGACTTATTAAATATCTCGAATGTTTGTGCTGCAATACCAAACCCATGTTCTAAAAAAATTACTGGAATATTCTTTTTGTTTGATAGTTTTATTAAAAAGCTATCAAGAAAGTCATTATCAGTAGCGGTAATTAAACAGTCTGGAGTGGCTTTTTCCAAAATTGAATTTATCTCATCAAGTATTTTAGAATGGTTTTCTCGAATTATGATGTCTTTTTGGTCATAATTCCACCAATTTTCTATTTCATCTGGCGGAGAAGAGAAACAGTATTTCTCAAAATTGTCGGATAGTTTTTCAAAAGTTAGTTTATGTCGTTCGCCAAACCATCGCCAAAAGGAAATTCCAATGGGGTCAACATCAATGTTTTTTTTGTTAAACGCATCAAGAATTTCTTCATAAGCAACCTGAATATGCTCGGTTGTTACTAAGAATAATATTTTAAGCTTTTTCGACATTATTGCTTTACTTCAGATATTAAACTTTGGGTTTCATTCCCTTGCGTAATTGTCCATGTATGAGGCACATAAACAAAATTACCTTCATGGCGAATGTGTCCTGTGCTATACGCACCGCTTGATGGTATTTTTTCTATGCCGTCCATTAGGATTTTTATGCGTGCGTAGGTTCGTGCGGCAACTAAATCGACCACGCCGGTATTATCTCTAATAAAAATTACGATGCCATACTGTTTTGGTGTGAGCGGCAATTCGGGGATTTTGCACTCCAGAACGCCTTCGCCTGCTTTTATCTCTTTTGCAATTGCACCATCAATCAGCATACTATTTTCGAAAACGCCTTTGCCTTTATAATCAAATCGAAAGTTGAAATGAGGTGCTTTGATGTCCACAAAGGCAGTGTATTTAACTCGAACTGTAACTTCCGACAAAAACGGAATTTCTGTTACGACTTCTTTTTGTGAGTTTAAAAATTCAACTTTATCAACACTCATTAAATAATCGGCACCTTTTGGCTGGCGTTTGAGTTTGAGTTTTTGAGATTCGGAAAAGCCTCTATTCACATCAAAAACATCAGATATTAATTCTGATTTATATTTTTCGGCTTCTCGTATCGCTTTTTCTTCCTGAAAATCTAAATATTCTTTGATTATTGGTTCCGTATCTCCATATTTTTTCACCTTGCCGTTTTCGAGCCAAAGAACTTTTGTGCAGAGAGATTCGACTTGGTACATGCTGTGACTTACGACAATGACAGCTTTATTTTTCAAAAATTGAGAAAGTCGTGTCATACACTTTGCTTGAAAAGCAGAATCGCCAACGGCAAGAATCTCATCAATAAGTACAATATCAATTTCGCAATGAATTGCGATTGCAAAACCAAGCCGAACTTTCATTCCAGAGGAATAAGTGGCAACGGGCGCATCAAGAAAATCGCCAATATCTGCAAAATCAACAATTTCGTCAAATTTTGAGTCCAACTCTTTTTTTGTCATTCCAAGAATTGTCCCGTTTAAATAGACATTCTCGCTTCCTGTCATGTGCGGATGAAATCCTGCTCCAACGGCTATCAAAGCACCTATTCGACCTCTTATTTCAATTTTCCCTGTATCTGGCGGAAAAATCCCAGTAATAAGTCTCAGTAAAGTAGATTTTCCCGAGCCATTTGTGCCAATAATACCAAGAGCTTCGCCTTTTTTAAGTTCTAAATTTATATTCTCTAAAGCCCAAAACTCACTACGACGGAGTTTCTCTGGTCGCACCGCCAAGCCTGTCATGCTCCGCATAGTATCCGTCATTCCGTACAACATACTATCGCGTAGGTTTCGGCAAAATTTCTTATTTAAGTTTTCTATTTTTAATACGAGGTCGTTATTCATTAGTTTGTTATACTAAATTAGGTTAAATAATTTATTTTTTCATAAATACTTATTTTCAAGTAGTAACTAATTTGTAGTTTTGAATTAGTATATATGCGACCAACTCAAAGGTGTTCCCTTTTCTATTTTTTGTGTTGTTCTTTTTCCTAAAATTTGCGGCAAAAATTCAGGCGGTAATCCAACGCCCGGACGAATAGAACGAATGTTTTTTTCTGTAAATATTTCGCCTTTTTCAACGTTTTCTACCACAAAAAGAGAACGTGCAAATTTACGGTTTTTTTTAATCTTTTCGGATAAATGATAATTTACTTTTCCGAGCGCAAGCTCTGCCTGACGAACAGATTTTACCATTTCGGTAAACTCATCGGGCATCATCGAAAATGCTGCGTCTGGACCTCCGTTGCTTCTGTCGAGAATAAAATGCTTTTCAATCACTTTTGCTCCAAGCGCAACTGCCGTTATTGCGGCTACGATTCCTTCGGTATGGTCTGATAATCCGACTGTTACACCAAAAGTCTCCCGAAGGTTCGGAATCGTCAACAAGTTTGCCTCTTCAATTGGCGCAGGATAAGACGATGTGCATTTGAGGAGCGTAATTTGGTTGTTTCCAGCTTTTTGGCAGGCATTTACAGCTTTTTCAATATCTGCCAAAGTTGCAATTCCTGTGGATATTATAATTGGTTTTCCTTTTGATGCCACATATTCAATCAAAGGAATATCGGTTATTTCGAAACTTGCAATTTTATAAATTGGTGTATCTAATTCTTCCAAAAAATCGACTGCCGAAAAATCAAAAGGGCTCGAAAAACAAACCAAACCATTCTTTTTTGCCGTCTCAAAAAGCCCTTTGTGCCACTCCCAAGGCGTGTATGCTTCTTTATATAAGTTATATAGTGTTTTGCCGTCCCAAAGCGTTCCTCCTTTTATTTGGAAATGCTCGTTGTCGCAATCAATAGTAATTGTATCGGCGGTATATGTCTGCAACTTAATTGCATCGGCACCTGTTTTTGCGGCAGCTTCAATCGTGCGCACAGCCAAATCGTAATCGTGATTGTGGTTAGCTGAGAGTTCGGCAATGATGAAGGTTTTGTCTGATAAAAACATTTATTTTCGGTTTAAATAAAGAGAAAAATAATTTTCGCCTTTAAAAATTTTATCGTCGGATAAGCGATAGTTTGCTTTCTGAAAAGCATATAACGAAACGGAATTTGTTTTTCTGATGTAAGCAATTATTTTATCGCACGAGGATTCGTTTAAAAAAAGCCTTGCGCTCTCTTTTAAAGCATATTGCGCAATGCCTTTTCCTCTGAATTTTTCGGAAACACTAATGCTTACAATCGCATTTTTGTCATCTAAATCGTATCTGACCTGCGCTGCAAGTTCTTTTTGGTTTGCCCAAAACAAATAAAATTTATCGTCCGAAGCTATTTTTTTTTCAAACCATTTAAGATGATTTTCCCATTCTATTTTTTCGGTGTTTATCGAATTTGCTCTAACAAGTGGCTCATTTGATAAATCGAAAACCACTTTTGCATCTTCTGCCGTTGCTTTTCTTATTATTAATGATTTACAAAAATTATGTTGAAGTATTTTTTTTGCAACTCTTCTTGTTTCTTCGCCCGAAATTATTTGTTGTAACTTATCGCCTATTTCTTTTCTTTTTTCGTAATCTTTGTTTAATTCTATTTTTCTGAATAAATTAAAAATCAACCTTTTATCATTCCACCAACCAGCAACTTTCATTGCGCCTGTCGAATGCCAGTTTTCGATGTTATTCTTCTGATTTTCGGCTGTTCCGATTATAAAAGTTGGCGTTTGAGTTGCTGCAAGTTCATACAAAGTTTGTCCGCCTGCCGAAATTGCAATATCCGATTTTAGCATTAAATTTCTTACCTCTTCGGCATTCAGATTCTGAAAAATTTCGGTTCTTCTGTCTGCTCTTTTCTCAATTTCTGATATATTTTTATATGCTTTACCTGCAATTATAAATTTCTTATAAATTGGAAATTTAAGAACCAGCATATCCAAGATTCTTGGCACTAAATTTTGAGCATCGTTACCGCCCATGGTAATCAAAAAAGAATCAAGCCTTTCGTTTTGATTTCGCTCGGCTTTTTGCCAAAAAGGTTTTCGTAAAACTTGATAATTAACTCCTAATAAATTCAGTTGTTTCTCTTTTTCGGGATATGGCAAATTTTCTGCACCAATCGCTCCATTTATCAAAACTCCTGACGGATAATTAATTCGCATTGTATCATCAAAACACACTAACAATGAAGCTATTGAGTTTATTTTATCATAAAAATTTTTCGGAGCGTGATACGAATCAATAACGACAATATCCTCGGATTCGACACAAACATCATCTGTTAGCCAGTCGATTATTTTAACATTCGTTTCTCCTAAAATTCCAACAACAGACTCGTCGCCACGCACAATAAATTCAGTTTTATAACCATGCGCTTCAAATGCTTGCATCAAAGCAAAACATCTGCTAACATGACCATAACCAAACTCGATGCCGCCTTCTGTCAGGAAAATTATTTTCATTGGTATTTATTTTCTAAGCAATTCGTTATCCACCAGCTTTTTAACGACTTCTAAAACGGTTTCAAAATCAGAATTTGTTTTTTGCCAAATATCAATTAAGTCATTTTCACCGTCAGCAAGATTCAAAACCCACATCATTGCATCGACCATATCGGCACTTTCTTTTTGCGACCCAAGAGTTGGATATAAGCTACGTTTGCCTAACTGTGGCTCGCAATATGGCATCGTATTTATGTAGCAATCGTTGTTTTCGATAACCTTTATTATCTCAAGATATTTTTGCACGCTTTTTTCCATTGCCTCAAATGAAATAAAGCTTTTATTATCGGCAGATGTATGATATTCAGGATATTTGCCATACATTGTTCGCATCAACGAACCAACGGGCAAATTAAATCCGGGCGAACAATATTGCCTTTCGTCGCTTCCCGAAGGAAAAAAATCTATTATAGAATAATCCTTTTCTGTTTTTTTGAGAACAGTTTCAACGACTCTATCGGGCAAAGAATTTCCTCTTCGGCTTTTTTTGTACGTGAAATTTCCGTCATCACCAATGCAAGTAATTACAAATCCGGCTTTTAGCTTGTTTTTAAAGTGTTCGCCATTTTGCGATAAATAATAGATGCTCCCAATAGTTTCTGGCACAAAAACAAACCGATAGGTATATTTCAATTTCTTTTGCTTCTTCAACTCATTGAAAATAAACGAAGAAACTAACATTCCAGACAGTTCATTATTCGCCATTGAAGGATGACAAATATAAGTTGACAGCAAAATCTCTTTGTCGGTTTCGCCTTTTATAATTGCCTCGCCAATTGTCATTGAACCATTGTCCTTTAACTGGGAATCAATACAAACTTCATAGGTTTCGTTTTTTAGGCTCGAAAGCTGATTGTGTGTCAAACAAAAGCCCCAACGCTCTTTATAATAGGAAGTTAAGTATGGAATAATATCTAATTGTTCAGGCAAAGAATATAAGTGCTTTTTCAATTCTTCGAGCGAAAGTTTTCCTTTGAACGGAGTTGAATATCCGAGCAAGTGCAAATTATTATCGGCAAAATTAACAATGAAATTTCCTTTGCTATCTTTTATCCATGCCTCTTTTACGTTCCATTCTGGCGGCACAGTCCAGTCGAAACATTTTGTGCCGGCAGGAATTTCGGTAATTTTTAAATCAACAATTTCCGAAAGAATCTTCAAAGTTTCCCGATTTCCATCGCCCGTAAGACTACGATTTATAGGGAAAAGGCGGTCGAAGTATTGTTCAATTATTTTTTTCATGATTTCTCGAAATCTGTAATTAAAAATTTCCTTCCAAGTTTATCTAAAAATGGTGTTATCCATGCTAAACTTTTTTTATCCAAAAAATATAAATTATTCTCTTTTAATTTTTCAAGCCAGAAATGTACTAATTCTTTTGTTTTGATTAACAGTATATTAGAGTTAATATCTTTGTGTTCAAATAAAATCTGCACATTTTTTAAATCTTGATAAATTTTAATCCAATCATACTCAAAATACCGTCCAAGTGGACGAACATGGTATTTTAAACGTACTTCATGTTCATTATCCTTTTCATCAACAACATTACCAATAAAGACTTTATCATATCTATAATTCAGTCTTTTCGACAGTCTTTCAACGTAGTGAATAATCGTACTATGCCATATTTCTGAACCATAATGCATTATGATACTTTCATTACTATTCAATGTATGGAATACAGAGTTTTCGTCAAATGGATCTAAAGTGTCTTGTAAGTTGATTTCAGGTTTTACGCCTGTTCCTGTAAATGAAAAAACGGGCATTTCTGTTCGCCAATCAGATATTTTAACTCTAAAATACTCAGATAATACTCCAAGCTGAGATGGGCTTTTTTCTATTAAGTATGGCTTTCCTTTACAAAAATCATAGTTGAATGAAGGCATAAATAACTGTGAATTGATGAATGTTTTTTCAAGCAACTCGAAGTGTGTATTAATAAACTGCTTTCTGTTTGTGTATTTAACAGGAAATCCTCTCATAACATCTGAGTGAATAAGAACTTTACTCGGACTTAGTTGTTCTACTGCATTAAGAACTTTATTGAACATAACATATTCTATTTAGATTATACCTTGCTTAACACGCAACCTCCCCATGAATAGCCAACACCAAATCCTGCTAATACAATTTTCTGATAATCGCGTTGTTCGCATTTTTCTTTTAGAGCAATAGGAATAGTGTTTGATACCGTATTTCCAACCTGCTCAAGGTAATAAATAAATTTATTCGGCTGTATTTTTATTTTTCTTCTTATATACTCTAACATAAATTTATTTGCTTGATGAAAAACAAAAGCATCAATTTTATCAAGAGTTAAATTATTTTTAACCAACAAACTGTTAATCAAAGAAGGTACTGCTTTACTTGTGAAATTAAAGATTTCACCTCCATTCATGAAAATATTGTCATCATTTTTAGTAAATTCTCCACTTTCATTGAAAATATCAAAACCCTTTGCTATTTTATTTCTTATTCCGTTGTTTTTAACAATTAAATTTTCCGCTCCTCTGCCGTCTGTTCCTAATACAAAGTTATCAATACGCCAAATTCCTTTATTGCTAGAAATAAGACTTGCCGTTGCTGCATCTCCAAATATTGTCTTATTAGATTTATCTTTCGGATTAATGAATTTAGAATACGTATTAGAAGTCAAAAAAAGCACATTATCAAGCATTCCAGAAGCGATAAAAGATTTAGCCATTGAAAGTCCATATACATATCCAGAACACCCAAGATTAAAATCAAAAGCTCCAATAGAAGTTTTTAATCCTAATTTATTCTGCATTATACAGGAAGTTGTAGGAAGAAAATAATCAGGACTTTGGGTACAGTATATTAGTAGTTCAATTTTGTCCTTATCAATGTTGTACGTACTGAAAAGTTTATTTGCAGCTTTAATAGCCATGTCGCTGGCAAATTCATCATTAGCTGCAATATGTCTGTTTTTTATCCCTGTTTTTTTTGATATTTTGTCTGCATTCCATTCAGGAAAATTTTTATTAATTTCATTGTTACAAAGAGTTTGCTCAGGCAGATAATATGATATTCCATTAATGTAAGTGTCCATTTTCAATATTTTTTATCCATTACATAATCATATAGTTCTTTAATTGTGTTTAATTCTCTGTATTCATTAATAGGAATAACTACATTATATTCATCTTCTATGATTGTAAGGATAGACATGCCTGTTAGCGAATCATAAGTTTCAAGCAATCTAAAATCACCATCAACAGTTACTTTATTTTGATCTTCCTCTAAGAATTGATCAGTAATATTTCTTTTAAATTTACTTAAATCCATATCGTATATTTTTTAAATTTTAATATCGAATTATTTTATAAATGCTTGCATCAAAGCAAAACATCTGCTAACATGTCCATAACCAAACTCGATGCCGCCTTCTGTCAAGAAAATTATTTTCATGTTAATTAAACTTCCTAAAGACGGGTTTTATTGGTTCGCCGATTAGAAATTTTTTGTATCCTTCTGCACTGTTCAATGCTTTTTTATAGGTGTCAAATATTTTTACGAAGACCTCAATCGTGTGTTCAACATCTGTTTCGGTGTGAGATATTGTGGGCACAAAAGCTCCTCGAAAGAAAATTCCGTGCTTCACAGCTTCTTGATAAACTAAAGTCCTGAATCCGACACAATCTTTTTGATTTTTGTCTTTAAATTGCATCATCTGCCAATTTGGATGCCCTTTAATAGATATGTAATCGTCTAAACCATTGTCTTTTATCAGTTTATTTATTCCTTCTTTTATTTTATTTCCTGTAATTTTATTGCGCTCGATTGAGTTTTGCGCTTTGTGCGCTTTGATTGCCGCCATTGCCGCTGCAAGTGCATGAGTTTCTGCGCCATGCGTTGTCGAGATAAGAAAAACACGCTCTTTGTCATGGTTTATTCCGCCAAGATTCATTATTTCTTTTCGTCCGGCTAACATGCAAGTAGAAAAGCCATTAGCAATTCCTTTTCCCCATGTTGTTAAATCGGGGGTTATGCCAAACATGGTGTATGCGCCCGGATAGTTTAGCCTAAACCCGGTAATCATCTCATCTATAATAAAAACTGTTTCGTTTTTTTTACACAACTCCTGAATTTTGAGCAGAAAATCATTTTCAGGAAAATCAAACTCCATTGGCTCAAGAATGACAGCCGCAATTTGATTTGGATATTGCTCAAATAGTTTCTCAACAGACTGTATATCATTATATTTAAAAGGAATAGAATACTCAGCAACTTCGGGCAAAACTCCAGCGTTATTGGGTTTTGTGCCAATATACCAGTCGTCGTACGAAAAGAAACCATGGTCAGAACAAAACGCTACGTGTTTTTTACCTGTGTATGCTCGTGCCAATTTTATTGCTGCGGTTGTGGCTGTCGAGCCATTTTTTGCAAACTTGACCATTTCTGCTCCGGGCACTTCTTTTACGAACATCTCTGCCAATTCTATTTCTATTGGACTTGGGCATTGAAAATTTACCCCTTTAGTCAACTCTTCCCTAACCACCTCTAAAACAGGCTCATAAGCGTGCCCCAAACTAATCGAGGCCAATCCCATTGCCCAGTCTAAGTACTCATTTCCGTCAATGTCCCAAATATGGCTGCCTTTTCCTTTTGCAATAACTTTGGGTCCTAATAATGGCGATTGGTCAACGCCTTTTGAGTATGTATGCGCACCACCGGGGATTAATTGCTGCGCTTTTTCAGACAAAGCATCCGATTTTTTAAAATTGGTTATCATAATTTCTGCGTTTTATCTGTTTCTATGCTTTTAATATAGCCTTCGTTCCTTGTTATAAAGCCATTGATGTTACTAACATGCGGATTGCTTTCTACAAATTGTAAAATTGTTTTTAGTCCAAAATACTCATTGCCAAAGTTTTCATAAATTGTTTTAATGGCTTCATAATCTTCCTTTTGGTCTAATGTCCAACGATATGCACTTAAATCAGTATCGTTTAATACATTTGCTTTTGTAAACAGACCACTATCAATAATATATGGTGTAACATGCTCACGTTCAGATGATAGCTTCGCACATTTCCAAGATTTTTCTAATGCCTCGAAAGTAAAAATCTCTGTGTCTAAACCATCAGGAAATGTTGGCGGATTTCCATTTGTAGTGTAATCGGTTTTTTTTTCGATGTGTGTTTCTATAACTTTGTCAATAACCTCAGAATCAATCAATGGACAATCGGCAGTTATACGCACTACATTGCTGGGTTTGAATAACTTAGCAGCTTGATAATAGCGATCTAAAACATCGTTTTCCGAACCAACAAAAACCCTAACTCCAAGTTCCGAACATTTTTTTATGAGTGGCAAATTGTTTTTTTCGATTGATGTGGCAACAATAATTTCATCAATATTGATGCTTCTACGCACTCTCGAAACCACCTGCTCAATTACAGTTTTTCCGCCTAAACTTAATAAAACTTTGCCCGGCAAACGTGTCGATCCCATTCGGGCTTGAATAATTGCAAGTGTCTTCATTTTTATTTCTTTTTAGCCCACAGACTTGGTAATATTAAATGTTTTTCTATATCGACAAAACTGCGTTGCACCTCGGCATACCATTCCGCATTCTCATCTATATTGCTAACTATTTCAATGTTTTCCTTCAATTGCTCAAGCGAATCTACACCAAAAACAACGTAATCAAAATCCTTGTTTAGGAAAGAATACATCAAAGATATTTCAGCTCTGCTAATATTATATTTTTTTATAATGACATCTAATTTTTCTAAATATTTTTTTGCTTCGGCAAGGTTTGGCGGCACCTCTTCGGGTTTCATAAAAAACAATCCTTGCAAAAACGGACTTCGAGCATAAATTTTTACATTATTCTTTTTTGCAATACTAAAGAAATCTGTTTTGTGTAGCCTTTGGTCAAAAATATTATATGGTATTTGAATATAATCAATATTTGTTTTTTCAACAGCATAAACAGCTTCCGGTTCGTTGTATGTAGAAACACCTATGTTGTTGACAATTCTTTCCTTTTTGCAATTTTGTAAAGCCGCAATAACCTTATTATCATACACATACTCTGGGGTGTGTAGCAAATATCCATCTAACTTACTTACTTTTAGTCGTTCGAGCGATTTATGAAATTCCGAAACAATTATCATTTGTTTCTCTTCATTAGAATTGTCAAAAACATTTGGTTTTAGTTTTGAAATAATATTTACTTCCTTTTCAATTCCGTTGTAAAAAATAAATTCGCCCAAAAGTTCTTCTGCGTTTCCATAAGCAAACGCCGTATCAAAAACACGCACATTTTTTTCGTAGGCAAACTCTAACATCTTAAATGTTTGGCTTTTAGATGGCTTTCCTTGTTTGTTATTTATTCCATAATCCAGCCCAAATTGAACCGTGCCGAGTGCTATTCTGTTTACATTATTGTGCATTTTTGCATACTTTTAAGTCCTTGAAATAAATTTTGGCTCATATCAACTCTCAAGGTGTTAGTTAAAATATTATAAAAATTAGCTTATTATAACCTATTAAGTAATGGAAAATTAATAATTAATAATTTTGCTTACGCCTGATTTAGTTTTAGTTAGGAATTTTAATGGCTTACTTTATTAAATTCATTTTACTAATGTTTTCGTTATTAGACTTTGGACAATAATAAATTTACTCAAGTTTCTGACTTTAGTAACACCTTGAATATCAGGCTATTACAGATACAAAAAGTGTTAAAAAAAGTTGCATAATTCGACATAATATTGTATTTTTGTGATAGTTTCGTTACTGTGCCATAAACACAGAAAAACAATGCA
>JAOZMU010000175.1 GCA_029934165.1 Bacteroidales bacterium | reverse complement strand
GTGAATTAGCAACTTATGTTAATAAAAAGCGTAAGAACTTTTGTAAGAGTACTTAAAAAGTGCGATACTTGTACAAATTTACAAAAAAACGAACAGAAAAAGTCGCATCGTAGTTTTGTTTTCATGAAAAATGACGCAATTTTTTCATCGTTTTTTCTTGAAAGCATAAATCAATAAAAATATCTTGTTCCAAATTTAATAATTGGTTTGCAGAAACAAAACCGTTATCATCTTCAAGATTGCCTCCCGAAAGAATAAAAGCCAGTTGCATCGCTACAAACTTATCATAATCAGACACTTTCGGAAAATTGTCGATAAGAGCTTTTGCTGCCTCAAAGCCTTCGCGCCCCGATATTCGGATTTTCTTCGGCAATTCTCTGTGCATAAACCCGTTATCTGCCAACGAAATAGCTTTCGCCTTTGCGATACTCAACAAATGTTGTCGGTTCATCACAATTTTATCCGTTTTTTTGCGTAAAAAGCCAAGCCGAAACGCCTCGTGAGCCGAAGCAGACATTTTTGCCGAAAACATTGTTTTCAAGGTATTTAAGAATATTTCTGTAATATTTTCGGAAGTCGAATTTTCAGAAATACGAATCGCCATTTCCATAGTTCCTGCGCCAGCCGGAATAAGCCCAACTCCAAGCTCTACAAGCCCCGTATATGTCTCTGCATGAGCAACAACGGCATCGGTTTGCATTGCAAGCTCGCAACCACCGCCAAGCGTAAGTCCGTGAATTGCAGCAACAACAGGAATTGCCGTAGTTCGCATTTGTGTTGTTGCTTTCTGAAACAACCGTATCACATCTCTAACACTCTTTTTATCGCCCGAAGTGGCTAAGTTATAAATCATTGCAATATCTGCTCCTGCCGAAAAATTTTCGCCTTCGTTGGAAATAACAAGGGCTTTGAAATTTTGCTCCGCAATTTCGACAGCTCTCAAAAGTCCGTGCAAAATTTCCTCTCCAATAACATTCATTTTTGAGTGAAACTCGGCATTCAAAACACCGTCGCCAATATCAATCAACGAGATAACTTTGTTAGACCAAATCGTTTTTTTGTTGCGCAACAAATCCAACGAAATGTTATTTTCTGAGCCAGAAATTGGAATGTACGTTTTTGTTTTTGCCTCATAAACTCTTGGCATACAATCCTTTACGATGTAAAAAGTGTTGTTTTCGCCTTTCAACATTTCGTTTACCCAAGGCGCAACATCAAAACCGAGCTTTGTCATTTCGGCAATTGCATTTTGCACACCGATTGCGTCCCAATATTCAAAAATACCAAGCTGCCAAGCAAATCCCGATTTCATCGCTTTGTCGATGTCGGCAATAGAATCCGAAATTTCTGTTGCTCTATTAGCTGTAAACCAGAACAATGCGCAAAGTGTTTCTCTGTAAAATTTGCCTGCCTCTCCGCTCAAATTGAATAGAGTTGAAACTCTTTTTTTTATGTTTGGAATTTTGTTTATAGTTTCAGAAAAATCAAATTGTGGTCTGCCAGACAATTGATAATCAAAGGTTTTTAGGTTTATGTTCCTAATTTCTTTTTTTGCGTCCTTTGTTTTTATTTTTTTATAAAACCCTTGTCCCGATTTTTGTCCGAGTTTTTTCTCGGAAATCATACGCTCGTAAAACGCAGGAATTTTGAACCATTTATTTGCTTCGTCATCGGTGTTTTTTCTAATTCCTTCGGCGACAAGTGCAAGAGTATCAAGCCCAACGACATCTGCCGTTCGGAAGGTTGCAGATTTTGGGCGACCAAGAATTTTTCCTGTCAGGTAATCAATTTCTGGTATCGAAAAATCGAATTTTGGTGCTGTGTGCAACGAGTGAAACATCCAAAATGTGCCTATTCGGTTTGCAACAAATGCTGGCGTATCCTTTGCAAGGACAACGGTTTTGCCAAATTGTGTTTCGCCAAAATGCTGGATAAACCAAATTACATCTGAAGATGTTTGAGAGTTTGGGATAAGCTCTAAAAGATTTTGGTAGCGTGGCGGATTGAAAAAATGTGTTCCGCAAAAGTGTTGAGCAAAATTGAGGCTAAAATGCGATGCAATTTTCTCTATCGAAATTCCCGAAGTGTTTGTTGTTACCAAACAGTCTGGTTTTCTGTACTTTTCGATAGCCGTAAAAAGCTCAATCTTAGGTTCTATCTTTTCTACGATTGCCTCAATAATCCAATCGCAGGACTCGATTTTGTGTAAATTGTCTGCTGTGTTGCCAATCGAAATACGGCTTGCAAAATCGCTGATATACAACGGAAATGGCTTGCGTTGTATAGTTTCTTGCAGCTTTTGGCGAACAATTTTATTTCTATCATGGTTGTCTGGTGCAGCAATATCCAGCAATAAAACTTCGACACCAATATTTGCAAAGTGGCACGCAATTCCTGCGCCCATAATTCCTGCTCCAACGATTCCAACTTTCTTTATTTCCCTCATATTTAGCTATTTTTTTGTTATTCCAAAGATTAACAAAATTTATAAAACAAAATAACACCGACAATACTAAAATGCAATTTAAAAACATGGAGCTATCGTCAGGATTTGTATATGGCTTATATTCAGGTCGATAACTGTCAAGAAAGAGTTGTTTTATTTTACGCACTTGTTTGTCCAGACGCTGGAGCAAAAAAAAGACCATCGCAATACGATGGTCTTTTTTTTCGTTTTATAGATTGTACTACAATCCGTTTACGTGTTTTTGCAATTTTGCTTTAAGATTCGATGCCTTATTCGAGTGAATAATATTGGTTTTTGCCAATTTATCAAGCATAGAAGCAACCTTTGGCAACATTTCCTGAGCTTCAGTTTTGTCGGAGGTAGCTCTCAGCTTTCTCACCGCATTACGTGCTGTAACAGCATAATA
Organism: Bacteroidales bacterium; assembly: GCA_029934165.1. GTDB lineage: Bacteria > Bacteroidota > Bacteroidia > Bacteroidales > JAOZMU01 > JAOZMU01. The sequence goes on along the minus strand of JAOZMU010000175.1, from coordinate 4,085 downwards.
TCGGTTGTGCAATCTTTTCTTTTCCGACTGGCGGATTCTTTTCTTTGCTGAAATATGATTTGCCATCTTAAAAATATGTTTTGTTTATATATCTAGTTTACTTATTATTCGTATAAAACAATAATCAAACGCCTTATTTTGGGTGTTTAAGCAATGATTTTTGTGATTGCAAAAGTATAAAAAACTTTGATATGAACTAATTATTATGAATTTTATTTTTGCAAGTTACTGTCGGTGTGGCATGAAGTCGCACCGACAGTAGCAATGGGTTTACAACAGGGTGATTTTATGTGTTACTACGTTTTTTCCGTCAGAAATATTGATAAAATACATTCCTGGTGGTACGATATTTCCCGTATTATTTGTTCTCGTCCAAATTATTTCATTTTTTCCGTTAATAAGATTTTTGTTCAATTCAAAAATTTCTTGTCCTGTAAAATTGTAAATTGTAATGTTTACGGATTTTTGTTTAGTGCTTGAAATGTCAATTTTTACGTATTCCTTAGCCGGATTTGGGTAAATATTTAGTATTGCAAGCTCTTCGGTTTCCAAAATAGATGAGGCAGCAGTAACTTCAATATCAAATGGATGCGATGTTGAATTGTCATCGTCATCAACAGCGCGTAAAAAAACCGCATTTGTTCCGGCATCGTTGTTTGTTGGTGTTCCTGTTAGTACTCCGTTGCCATTGCCATTATCGGTTAGAGTAAGCCAATCTGGTAGATATTCGCCAATTATTTCTAACTGACTAATATCTCCGCCATCGTCTTCGACAAGGACGTTATAGGTATAAACTTGTCCGGCAGTTGTTTCGGTAATTGGTGTTGAAACAAATTCGGGAGCAGTTGAGCTTCCTGTTATTTCGACTAAATCCATATTAATATCGCTTCCGTAGGCACTAATACCCCAAAATGCAATTGTTACATTGCTGTTTCCACAGATTTCTGTTAAGTCCACGTCGTGTTTTACCCATTCTAAATCGTAATTTTCCCAAACTCTTGTAATTGTATAAAGTGAGTTCCACTCGCCTTGCCCCACACGATACTGAATAATAAGAGTATCATTTGAAGTGGTGGGGTCGGTATTATGAAATATCCAAAAAGAGAGATTTGCCGTCGATAATGAAGAGAGATTCAGTTCGGGAGTTTCTAACCTTGCGTAAAAATATGGGTAAGCGGTAAAAGAATCAAAATAAATTAGCATATTTCCGTCGTGTGGTGCATGGTTATACGGGTGCATCGTATATTCATTTGCAATCCAATTTCCGTGTCCTATCGGACTTCCTTCCCAAGTAACTTCCCATCCGAAGGGCATTCCGCCTTCAAAACTTTCTGTCAAAAAAGCAACGTCATCTTTATTCCCTTGCTTTTCAGGAGTTTGTGCATAGCTTACTGTGCAAAAAATAACTAATAAAATACTTAATAAAATTTTTCTCATAATACTTAATTTTAGAAATTTATGTGTAAAAACCGGGTATTTATAAAAATCAATTGTTTTTTGTAGAGACACACGACACATTTTCTGGTTATTATTAATTTAATTAAACTTATTCTATCGCTTTAAGTAATGGAAAATTAATAATTAATAATTTTGCTTACGCCTGATTTAGTTTTAGTTAGGAATTTTAATGGCTTACTTTATTAAATTCATTTTACTAAGATAAGAATTTTATGCTATCTGAAATGCAAATTATTTAACCTAATTTAAGGTATCAATATAATTTGATTATAAATCAATAACTTTCCTGACAATTAGCCCTACGTGTTTATATTGAACTCAAGTAATTTGGAGCAATTATCTTTGTGAAGTTTTTGGTTTGATTTGTCGTGTCATTTATATTAAGTACTCTTACAAAAGTTCTTACGCTTTTTATTAACCTAAGTTGCTAATTATTTGAATATCATGCAAAAACACAACTCACCCAAAGTCCTGATAGTCAATGGATTAATGTTTTTCCGATTTCTTAAAATAAAATAATTTACAACTTTTTATTCATAAGTGCTATGTACTTTTTGATATTGAGAAAAATATTTGTTATTCGGCTGAAAAATAACAGAAATTTTTACTACTGTCTGTGTGACTTGAGGTCATACCAACAGTAATTTGACTATCTTTATTTTTTTATCTTGTTCTTGATTTTACATTGAAGTGAGTGTAATGAAAGAAAATAAATGCCTAAATTTACCGTTGGAAATCACATTACTTAATTTATAATTTAAAGCTATTTACTATGAAAATTTTTGCCTACTTACTTGTTTTTACTGCGATTTTCAGCTCCGTATCGCAGGCGCAATTTGAGCTGAGTACTAACAAATATTTAATTTTATTTGCCGATAAAGATAATTCGCCGTACTCAATTGATAAGCCAGAGGAATTTTTGACGGCTCGTGCTATTGAGCGTCGCGAAAAAACAAATGTTGCGATTGATATAACCGACATTCCAGTGAATAAAAATTACATCGAAGAGGTTGAGGGTCTTGGATTTACGCTTCTTAACGTATCCAAATGGATGAATGGTATTTCTGTTTATGCCGAAGACACAAAAAAACTGAAGGAGTTGAAAAAGCTATCTTTTGTACGTGAGTATAAGCCTGTTAAGAAAAATATTGACAAGAAAATCCAAACGACTAAAAATACTATAAAAAAAGTCATTGAAAACAAACTCAATCGTGCTGGTATTTATTACGATTATGGACAGTCCGAAAATCAAATTCACATGCTAAATGGGCACGTTTTGCACAATAAAGGCTTCAGGGGCAATGGAATGCAAATAGCAATTTTAGATGCAGGCTTTTTTCATGTTGACCAACTTCCGGCTTTCGATAGCTTGCGAGCAAATAATCAGATTTTAGGCACACGGGATTTTGTTGCAGGCGGAGAAGTTAGTTATCAGGGAAGTACGCACGGAATGCACGTTCTTTCTACCATTGGTGGCAACATTCCCGGACAATTGATTGGCACTGCACCCGAGGCTTCTTTTTGGTTGCTTCGTTCGGAAGATGGTGCATCGGAAACGTTGGTAGAAGAGTTCAACTGGTTAGTCGCTGCGGAATTTGCTGACAGTGTTGGTGCAGATGTAATAAACTCATCTTTAGGTTATTCGGAGTTTGATGACGAGTCCCAAAACCATACTTACGAACAGATGGATGGCAACACAACAATCGTTACTTTTGCTGCCGATTTTGCTGCAAAAAAGGGTGTTTTGGTTGTTACAAGTGCCGGAAACGAGGGTTTTGGCAATTGGCGTTACATCACTGCTCCTGCAGATGCCGACAGTGTTTTGACGGTTGGTGCTGTGTCCGATGTCGGCAAATACGTATATTTCAGCTCAATAGGACCTTCGTTTGATGGTCGGGTGAAGCCTGATGTTTGCGCAAAAGGTCTGAATGCAACCGTTCAAGGTGCAAATGGCTCTGTGTCAACGTCTAGCGGAACTTCTTTTTCTGGACCTATCATGGCTGGTATGGTAACTTGCTTGTGGCAAGCGTATCCCAACAAAACAAATATGGAAATTATTGAAGCCGTACGTCAAGCATCTAGTCAATATCATGTGCCAGATGTGTACAAGGGCTACGGAATTCCAAATTTCGGGCTTGCAGGTTTGTTGCTTTCTGTGGAAGAAATGCCAGAAATGCCAAAAGATTTCATCAATGTTTATCCAAATCCGTTCGACAGATTTTTGAATACAGAATTTATTACCGAGATAACAGAGAATGCACCTGTGGAAATTAAAATCGAATTGACAGATATGGCAGGGAAAGTTATGTACCTGAAAATCACCAATTCGAGTGCTGTAAACTACAATCACCTCTCATTTCTTGACCTCGAAGATTTGCCAAAAGGAATGTATATTTTGCGAATAACTACTCCACAAAAAGCGTATAACGAGAAGGTCTTAAAAAATTAAGTAGCTCACATAAGTTGGAGCGTAAAGATAATCGCCTTTTTTATAGCCGTTATAAACCTTATTATCAGTATAATATCATTCAAATAAATAATACTATGTGTTAATAAAAACAGCAACTTTTTATTTATACTGGAGTGAATTTGGTTTTCGGATTATTATAAAATGTAATTGGTTGTTT
>JAOZMU010000174.1 GCA_029934165.1 Bacteroidales bacterium | reverse complement strand
ATTAATTGATTATTATTTATTAGTTTTAATAATTTTGTCCAAAGTCTAATAAGTATTTTTGCTAAATGTTAAATTGCTGGTTATCAGCAGTTTGATTGTTGTCGCATTTGTATTAACTGCTTGTAAATGATGTACACATGAAGGCTAAAACTTGAGTGTTTAATTGACAACAAATTCCGTTATGTCAAAAGAAATAGATAGAATTTTGCAAACTTTTCCAGCATCGTTATAAATTGGCGTAAAGGTTTCAGAAAGTGTGAGTTTTGCGTTTTTGAACGTCTTTTTTGTTATTTTATGCAAGGTCTGACCAGCGCAAACTTTTTCCCAGAATATCTTAAATTCTATTGTTTGTAGCTCGTCGTGTTTTAGATAATCGAAAATATTTGAGCCAATTAATTCTGACGATGACATTTTTGTAAGTTGTTGCACTATTGAGTTGGCTTTTAGAATTTTTCCTGATAAATCGTATTCAACAGAATATGTAGCAGAATTGTATGCTGCAATCTGGTTTCGCATTTTCTCTTCTTTCCTAGTTGCCTCTTCTTGTGTCGATTGCAACTCTTCGAGGTTTTGACGCATCTCCTCTTCTTGGACAGATAATTCTTCTGTTTGTTCTTTTGTTTGGAGCAGTAACTCTTTTGTTTTTATTCCATTATGGACAAAAGAAATTGTTGTTGCAATCATTTCACCCAACTGTTTAACAAATTTTATTTCGTATGGTTTCAACTCGGTAAAAGATGCAATTTCTAATGCCCCGACAACACTATTTGGAAGTAATAATGGTGTAATCAACAGAATTTGAGGTGTTTGCTCACCCAAACCTGAAGTAATGTTTAGATAATCCTTCGGAACTTCCTTTAAATAAACTACTTCTCTTTGACTAATGCAGCGTCCGAGTATTCCTTCTTTTTGAATAAATTCTCGTTTTTGTTTCGATGGTCGGTCGTAGGCGTATGCGGCAAGCATTTCAATATTGAAATCGTTTTCTTCGTTGACAATAAATATTGCACCTTGTGTTGCTTTAAGATATTTGACAAGATTTTTTATCAAAAGCATCGCAAACTTATTGATATTGTTGTTGTCTTTGAGCAATAAGTCACTGAAAATGGCTAAACCTTGGCTCGTCCAAGCTCGGATTTCGTTTTTGTGTATGCTTTTCAACTCTTCTTGCCGTGCGTTGCGAAGGTTTTGACGCATTTTTTGCAACGATTTTCCTAAGCTGTCTTCTGGCAAGATGTTTTTTAGTTCGATGTTGTAATTTTGTTTCCCTATTTCGCTGGCAAAGTGTGCTTTACGTTGCAGTTCCTTAACAAGTAAATCAATGGCAAAAAGCATCTCGGAAATTTCGTCTTGGTTTTTATAAATTATTTTTTCTGGCAGTTTGCCGGTCGATACTTCTTTGATAAACGCTCGGATTTTATGCAGTGGTGAAATTATTGATTTGCGTAAAACAACGAGCCAAATCATTGTTAGTAAGATGAAAAATAAAGTAAGTGTAGTGATTTGAACAGTTGCTGCTTGAACAGTTTTTTCGCTAGTTTTCTCGAAGAACAAGATTGTTTTCTGAATATCTACTTCGATAGAACTTGCAAGCAGATTTATTTCTTGATGTAATCCTTCTTGAATGCTGAATCCTAGGGTTTTATCCATTTTGTAAATGTCAGTTATCTGATTTTGATAGCTGTTTATTTCTTTGCGTAAGTTGATGCCGAGGCTGTCGTCTATTATCGCCATTTGTTGACGAAGAGTTGAGTCGTTTTTTGCCAATTCGCCATAACGCTCGAAAATTTGTATCATTTTGTAGTAGCTGTCTTTGTTTTTAAGTATTTGATATTCAATGCGTAATTTGTTAATATTGTTAGTAAACTCTGTTAGTAGTGGAATGTTAGCGACCTTAATATTCTTCGTAATTTGCCTGCCCAAAGATTGACGTTTACCCATTGCGCCGTGTGATTTGTAACCACGTTCGTAAAATATATTGGTCATCGTACCAAATAAATTGTGGTATCTGCTTAGTTTTTTTGCAATTAGAGCTATTTCGTTTTTTGTTTTTATGGAGTTGGTTATTTTTTTTAGCGTTTCAATTTCTTTGTATGCGTTAACATACAGGCTGTCGAAAATGGAAATATATAAACTTTTGTTTGTCTCGAAAAAAGTTTCGTTTCTTGGCTCGACAAGCAGAAAATCTTTTTCGACACAGCGCATACGCATCACATTGTCAAGGAGTTTGCTGGCGGGCACTGTGAGTTGTGAAGATGTTTTAATTTTTTGTAAAAAGATAAACGTTGACACTCCGCTTGTGAGGAAGAACAATGTTATTGAAATGGTTGTAAGAAACAGTTTTCCTTTTATTGAGAATTTCATGGGCAAAATTTATCTCAGGTCATAGACCTATTTTACGAAATTTTGAGGTTGTTTATACTAAAGTGAAAAAGGTTTTCGGATTATCATAAAATGTAATTGGTTGTTTATCAGTAATAAAGCTAAAATTAAAATCCTGAAACCAAAATCACTTTAGTATATTTGAATTAATGTTGTATTTCACTAAAAAATAAAAATATAAACAATAAAATGGATAAATATAAAAATCTGAATAAAAAAGATTTGAGTGTGTAACATATTGGGGGAACTGTATTTTATCTGTAAATTAGGATTTTATAGTTTGATGTTCTATGAACATCTTCTCTGATTTTCCTAGTATATTTGTAAGTTCTACGAATGGATTTAAGAGACATTCTTAAACGTTTGTATAACAATAAATAAGTACTCTTACAAAAGTTCTTACGCTTTTTATTAACCTAAGTTGTTAATTCACAGCTTAAACGTTTCATAAAAAATAGGTCTTAGACCTTATATAGTTTAATAAACATAAATATTACTTAAAGTAAATTTTATGTTTATTATTATAAACAGCTATCAAATAATTTATTACAAAAAAGGATAGCCAATTACGACTATCCTTTAATTTATAAAATTATGCTGGTCTATTATTCTCAATTGCAATTATTTTATAACATTTATTACGTTGCTAATTACAGAATTGTTTTTCTCAATACGAACAATGTATGTACCGCCTTGTAGTGCGTTGATGTTAAATGTGTGAACATCTGAAGTTGAAACTTGCTCAACAACGATTTGACCTAAAGCGTTGATAATTTGAATTTTCGCATCTTTGACATTCGAGATGTTTAGCTCGTTTGCTGCTGGATTTGGATAAATCGAGATGTTTGCTTCTTCGATATTGTTGATAGCAGTTGAACCGCCAACGTTGTATGTTTCAGTTATTTCGCAATCTTCGGCATCTGTAATAACGACAGTATAATCGCCATTCCAAACATCAGATAAATCTTCGGTAGTTGTTGCATCGTCATCGTTCCAAAGGAATGTTAGTGGTGCAATACCGCCTTCAACAGTAATGTCTATCGAGCCTGGTGTTCCTGTAACTGCGTCTGTAATGTCTGCATTTGTGATGCTTGGTGCATTTGCGGGGGCAACATAAACAGCAAATTCGTGGTAACATTGTGGAGACGAGTTATCAAAAATCATACCTGAGTAAAATCCGTTTACAATATCGCGTGTCGAAACATCTAATGGTTGATTATTTGGAAGATCATTCCAAAAGTAACCATAAGTTCCACCACCATAAGGAGTTCCGCCTGTAACGTTTGTAATTTCAATGTTTCCAGAAGTAGTACAAACTTCGTCTGTTATGTTAAAATCGGCAGCAATATCACAGGTTTGAGTAGCAGGAATATCAGCTACATCAATACCTTTGTAAACAATGTTGTTTTCTGCTGGGAATGGGTGTCCATCGCCACTGCCACAAGCTACCCAAGAAGTCATATCTTCTTGATAAATAAGGTGTATTTTTGTGTCCACGTTGCGAGCTAAAGAAGGATAAACAGCCTCGAACATTCCGTCGCCGTGGTTTGTAACGTCGATAGGGTCGCCCCAAGTTTGTCCGGCATCTGTCGATTTGCGAATGTAGATATGACGATAATATCTTGAGTCTATGTATGGTGCTTCCATCATGCTTGCATAAGCAACATAAATGTTTCCGTTTGCATCTATTGCTGCCGAAGGTTGGCTTGATTGAGAAACGCCGTAGCTTGAGTAAACTTCAATTCCGCCAGATATCGTAATGGTACCATCTCCGTTTGCATCTTGCGTTTGACCAATTCGTACTGCTGTGCTTTGTAGTAGGATTTTGCTTGGGAGCATATTTCCGGCATTAAAAGTTCCTGTTCCCATATTTTCGTTCCAGTACATTACTCCGTCTGTCCCTGGAAACCAAGACGATGAACCGTCTGCTGGAGTTGCATCTAAGTATTGCATTCTTCCGAAGAAAACATGAGCAAGACCATCGTTGTCGATGATTACAGAATAAGAACCATCGCTAGACATGATTGTGTCTGCAATAGCATCGTTGTCCATATCAATAACCGAAGGTGTTGTGGTTAAATCGTAATTAACAACAGGGAAGTCAACAATTGTTGATTTTGTCCAAGTAGCACCGTTGTCATCAGATTTCACAAGTACTAAGTCTGCAAATTCGCCACCAGCTACAATAGCAACATTGTCGCCTTTTGCGTCAATTGTGTAAGCATCGCCGGAAAAACCCTTGAAAAAATCAGCAGTAAATGCGTCAAGAATAATTTCTTCTTCCCATGTTGTACCACCGTCCAAAGAACGTAAATAAACGAGTGCTGGTTTTACATCTTGGAAAGTAAAATCAGTATCGAACAATGCGATAAGGTGGATTGTTTCGTTGTCTGTTCCGCTGACAGCAATGCGAGGCCATAATAAAGGTTGGTTCTGTATCGTCGGAACGCTTCCTTCTGTCCATGTGCCTGTTCCTGCAACATCACGCGTCATCATGCTTAGGTCTGAGCCGCCTGTGTGAGCAATAATAACCTCTTTGCCAGAGCCGGTTACAACAACTTCTGGCCAACCAGTACGTTGGGTTTCTAAACGCCCTGTTGGAGCTGCTGCCCAGTCTGTTCCGTCAAAAAAGTTGTAGCCAGTTCCACGGTCTGGATAACTTGGGTGGCTATCAAATCCGCGAATCCAAGTTGCAGATAGAGTTCCATCTCCAAGATTGAAAATTCGGCGTTGGTTAGATGAGTTAGATTGTAAATCGTACTGCGTTGTTCCGATGATAGTTGCATCAGGAATTACTCTTGTTATTGTCGATGTTCCAGATTGGTTATGACCAGTTCCGTCAATCTTTTCTGCGCCTATGTTTTTTTTCATGCTAGGGGCTGATACGTTTGCATTTTGGTTAGTCTGTGCAAAAACACCGAGGCTAAACATCATAACTGCAAATAATGTCAAAAATTTTTTCATTACTAAATGTGTTTTGGGTTTATAATAAAATAATGTGATTACTAAAAAATGAATACAAATATATTCAATTGTATTCGATATTGCAATATGAAAATTTATTATAAATAGGTGTGTAAAAACAAACAATACTTTTCTGGTTGCTATTAATCTGATTATAAACCACATACAATTCCTAATAAATAGCATTATGCCCTTAATATTTTATTTAAAAATTTTAATTTTATTTAAAAAGATTTGTTAATTATGTAAAAAGTAAATATTAATGGGCGTGTAGAAGAAACTGATGCCTAAAAAATTATTAATAATTTGAATATTAACACTATATGTTTCCTTGTGGATTATACTACGTGCTTGTTTGCTGGAAACAAATGAATTAATTACTTATGAAAACAGAATATCACAAATGGTACAGTCGTCATTTAGGGCGAGAAATGGAGTTGAAGGTGTACGGGCGTGCAGGGACTCCGATGATGATTTTTCCTTGTTCGAGTGGTCGATTTTATGATTTTGAAGACCGAGGAATGATTGAAACAATTCGTCATCATATTGAAAAAGAAAGAATTATGCTTTTCGCAGTGGATAGCATCGACCCAGAATCGTGGGATAGCAAAACCAAACTTGCGAGCGAAAAAGCTGCACGGCACAACGATTATGAAAATTATATTGTTAATGAGGTTGTTCCGTTTATCCGTAGTTATGTCAATTCTTACGAGCGTATTATTGCCACCGGTGCAAGTATGGGTGCTTCTCATTCGGTGAATATTTTTTTGAAACACCCCTCCGTTTTTGGTGGTACGGTGGCTTTGAGCGGTGTGTATAATTTCCGCGAGTTTTTAGATGATTATCAGGGCGATGATTTGAATGTATATTATAATTCGCCGTTGGAGTTTTTGCCAAATCTGACAGATGACGAATTTCTGAGTCATTACAGAAATAGCCGAATTATTGTTTGTGTTGGGCAAGGTGCTTGGGAAGAGCCGATGGTGAGCGATACAAAATTGCTGAAAGAAATTTTTGAGCAAAAAGAAATTCCGGCATTAATTGATGTTTGGGGACAGGACGTAAATCACGACTGGGATTGGTGGCTGAAACAGTTTCCTTATTTTGTCGATATTCTTTTGGATTGGAAATAGTTGTGGTCTAAGACCTTAATTGTACTTTTGTCGTTGCTGCCATTTCTTTTCTGGCAAATGAAAACAGACTGGTATTATTTTGTGTTCATAAAAAATTATGCTGGCTCAATATCTTATGTTGCCTCGTTTCCCGAATTTGTGTGGAATCAGTTTTTGCCGAACAATCCGTTTAACGCACCTATTTGGATAACAGGGCTTTATATGCTCTTATTTAAACCAAATTATAGCAAATACCGAATTTTTGGATTCCTCTATTTGTTGTTATTTTTTAGCTGCTTTATTATAGGAGTGAAATTTTATTTTATGCTTCCTGTATATTCTATTCTACTTGTAGTTGGGTCGATTGAGATTGCTAATTTCCTGTATAATATAGTTAAAAAAGCGTGGAGAATTACTATTCCAGTAACATATATTGCGCTTACCTTTGCTTTTAAGCACTCATACAAAAGTTTTTACTTATTTGCATGTCTGTAATTTGCTTATAGTTCGAGTTTTACAGAATTGCGTAAGCAACACTAATTAGGTCTTAGACTGGGGTGTTAATAATTAGCTAT
>JAOZMU010000173.1 GCA_029934165.1 Bacteroidales bacterium | reverse complement strand
ACTAAATCAGGCGTAAGCAAAATTATTAATTATTAATTTTCCATTACTTATAAGTATTTTTGGGGACTAAATTAAATTGCCTTTGTATGGCGAATTTCAATAATTAAAACTTTTTATGAACAAACCCTATTTTTATGGTTTTTGCCAAAATTTACGTACCTTTGAAAAAGGAACTCTAAAAAGTGGAGAAAACTACTACACTTTGTGGAAAAAAACTATAACAATTTTAAAAGGCTATAAAACGATGCAAGTACGATAAAAACCTGTAAATTATGTCGATAAAAGTATCTAACGTAACAAAACTATACGGCAAACAATTTGCCTTGGATAATATTTCATTTGAAATTCGGACTGGCGAAATTGTTGGTTTTCTGGGACCTAACGGCGCAGGAAAATCTACAATGATGAAAATCATAACAGGTTTCATTCCACCAACCTCTGGATTAGTGGAAGTCAATGGGTTAAACATAGAACAAAACTCGCTCGAAGTTCTCAAAAATGTAGGCTATTTGCCAGAACACAATCCGCTCTATTTAGATATGTATGTACGTGAGTATCTTGAGTTTGTAGCCGGTTTATACAAACTTGGTCGTAGCACTCGCAGCCGTATCGACGAGATGATTGAAAAAACAGGATTGACAGTTGAACAACGCAAAAAAATTGGCGAATTATCGAAAGGATATAGACAGAGAGTTGGATTAGCACAAACACTTATACATGACCCTAAAGTACTAATTCTTGATGAACCAACTACGGGACTTGACCCAAATCAAATAATAGAAATACGCAATCTTATTTCGGAAATAGGCAAGGAAAAAACAATTATGCTTTCTACGCATATTATGCAAGAGGTCGAAGCAATTTGCGATACAGTTATTATTATCAACCAAGGCAAAATAGTTGCCGCCGATTCTGCAAGCGATATTATTTCGCACACAAAAAAAATGCAAACCGTTGTATTAGAGCTTGATAATGATGTAGATATAGAAAAAATTGAGGCACTGGACGGTGTTGAAAAAGTTGGGAGAATAGGGAACAAAAGTTGGGCAATCCAAAGTTTAGTAAATGTAGATGTTCGTCCTGTTTTGTTTAAGTTTGCAGTAGATAACTCACTGACAGTGTTGTCAATGCAAAAAGAGAAAATAAGCCTTGAACAAGTTTTTCAGGAATTAACAAAAAATTAGAAAAAAATGATTTCACGACGACAATTATTTTTGCAACATGTTGGACAAACTTCTAGCAAGCCATTAAAAATTGAAATTGAAAAGGCTCGCGGAATATACATGTACACTCCTGAAGGTGAGCGATATGTAGATATGATTTCTGGATTTTCTGTCTCAAATTTAGGTCATAGCAATCCAAAGATAATTGAAGCAATCCAGCATCAAATCGAAAAGCACATGCACCTAACGGTATATGGCGCTTACGTGCAAGCTCCACAAGTTCAGTTTGCTAAACTTTTGATTAGTCAGCTACCAGAAAATTTGTCTGTTATTCACTACGGAAACTCTGGTACAGAGGCTATTGAGGGAGCATTGAAAGTGTCGCACAGATTTACAAATCGTACAGAAGTGGTTGCCTTCAAAAATGCTTATCACGGAAGTACACTCGGCGCATTAAGCATTTGCGAAGAAACATTTTCTGCACCTTACAATGCTTTGTTGTCAAATGTCAAGCACCTGAATTTCAATTGCTTTGACGATATATGGCAGATTACAGAAAAAACCTCCTGCGTTGTTGTTGAGCCAATTCAAGCCGAAGGAGGCATAATACCACCAAAAGAAGGATACCTACAAGCGTTACGAAACCGCTGCAATGAAACAGGCACTTTGCTTGTCTTTGATGAAATCCAAACTGGATTTGGACGGACAGGCAAACTCTTTGCTTTTCAACGTTTTGGCGTTGTTCCAGACATTTTCACCATTTCTAAAGCAATGGGGGGTGGTATGCCTATTGGTGCGTTTGTTTCTTCGCCCCAAATAATGAAAACGTTAATAGAAAATAACACTTACGGACATATTACTACATTTGGCGGACACCCTGTTTCGGCGGCAGCAGCTTTGGCTTCGCTTAAAATTCTTCTGGACGAAGGTGTCTTAAATTCGGTTGATGAGAAGGGGCAATTATTTATTGATACGTTGCAACACACAGAGATTAAATCTATTAGGGGTTTTGGTCTATTTTTGAGTATTGAGTTAGAGAACAAAAACAAAGTAAGTCTTTTCATCGAAAGAATGCGCAAAAATGGTTATATTTTTGATAACTTCCTGTTCGAGACTTGTTTTTTTCGTATTGCCCCACCATTAACAATAACAAAAGACGAAATAAAAGAGACTTGTATTGCTATCAAGAAAATATTGGATACATTATAAGTACTTTTGCAAAAAAAATTCACAGTTTTTTATTAGCTTAAGTTATTGACAATTAGGCGATATAACTGTTAAATCTAGCGTTAGAACTTTTTTGTTTTTTGTTGCATTATCTTAACCTATTAAAACAAAAATTTATCATTCTTGAATAGTACTCATTGTGAAGTTAAGAATGCGAAGTGAACAAGACTTTTCGAGCGATTATCGACCTGAATATAAGGTATATACAATTTCTCTTTACCGACACTATGTGCTTATTTTTTCATTCCACGTTTTTTTTTTGTAAATTTCGGTTTCGATAAAAAAATAAAGACAATGAAAGGCGAAACAGAAATCACGTACAATCCTGATAATGAGTATGTTATACAATTAAAAAAAAAGCAGACACGCTGGTACTGGTGGCTTTTGCTTTTGCTCCTTCCGTTGCTTTTGCTCATCGAATTAGACAAAACTGTAATATTTAGAATTGTAGAATCTGAAGATACAAAACCTGTATCTAACAGTACGGTTATATTTTCTTATGATGAGCAAAAAATTTTCGATTTTGATAAACAAAAGTTCAATACAGAAACCAATATAACGCTAGAAGGAGTAACAGATTCGGTTGGTTTAGCTGTCTTTAATAATGTTTCTTATACTCTTTATTCTTACCTTTTTTTCCATAAAACTAAGGCATTGATTGTTGCCGGCAATAATTGTTTCGCCTCGGATAGCATAAAACCATATTTTCACGACATAAATAGCAATGAAGAGTTATTGATAAAACTACCAATTAGAACAACAACTTTAGAATTTAAAGTTATTGATAAAGATGATAATCAACCACTTCCAGATGCCAATGTGTCTGTTTCGATAAATTTAAAAAATGATACTTTGTTTTATGAAAAGAAAACTTCGCCAGCAGGATTTGTTACGCTTGAAAATTTACCGGTATGTGCATTTTTGAATATTAAGGCAACTTATAACGGATATAAACCTGCTAAAAAAAGTGGAGAAACTGATTATTTTGTTGGCGACTTTGTAGAAAGAACGCTTAAACTTTCGCCCGAAAAAACAATCTTGCAGTTTATTGTCAAAGACCTAAACAGCAAGCAACCTTTGCCCGGAGCTAAAGCTATGTTATTCGTTGATAATAAAGCTATTGCCAGTGCTACTACAAATACAAATGGTGTTGGTAAAGGTGCGTTTGATGACATTAATGCGTCGGTTGAATTTACTATAAAAGGGCAAAAACAATATTACGCAGATACGACTTTAACAGCAGTGGCTAAGGATTTTACGACTTTATTAGAAGCCCAGCGCACTCTTTTATTGCGACCTTTGAAGGAGAATATAATTTTCCGTAATATAACGAGTCAAGGCGCAATGCCAATTGTTGGTGCAAAAAATGAAATTACTGTAAACGGAAAAAAACGTAGCAATTTCGAATACAGCAACGCTAATGGGACATTTATTGTAAGTGGTATTATTTCTGGCGATAAAATTGATATTGTTGCGTCAAAATCAGGATTTAAAACAAATACAAGTACGATTAAACGCAAGACATTCAGCGACTTGATGAAAGCCCCCATAGCATCTCGAAATATTCCAATGGATGCTATTCAGACATCGACAACTTTGCGCGGTGGTAGTGGCGATATGCGTATAAACCTGCAATGGAATACTATTGACGACCTTGATTTGTTTGTTACAGACCCTTGCGGAAATACGATTTGGGCGTTGGAATTGTCGCATACTTGCCGTGCAGGAAAAGGCATTTTGGATATAGATGCTAACACAAATCGCTATCCACCATCAACATACACAAATACACCGCAGGAAAATATTTTCTGGGAAAAGCCAACAAAGGGCAATTATATTATTGCTATCGAATATTGCAGTCACCAGAGTAATCACACAGGAGCAGTTCCTTTTAACATAACGGTTGTTGAAAACGGAGTGCGAAAAGATTTTAGTGGAACTGTACGCGAAAAGGAAAAGAAAAATGTTGCAACCTATGAGGTCAAGTAGGCGTTATACAATTCCAACTTACTGTCGGCGTGGCTTGAAGCCATACTAACAGTGGTGAAAAAACAAAACCATTAGTCAAAAACTTCTTAAAATCATAAATAATGATGAAATTTGGTTTAACTGTCTTCTTTGCATTTTTTATTTATTGGGCTTATTCTCAAGATGTTCCGAGGGTTTATTCAAATATTTTTAAGGACGACAAAGGTTTATTTTTGGTTAAAGATGGGCGACAAATCTACCAACGAAAAACAAAATCTATGCATACACTTTCGCAAATGCAAGGCGAAATACGAGCTACAAATGTCGGTCTATATTTCGATTTTTTATCGCCAAATTTGCGAGGTACATTATATTATGGTTTTATTCCGTACGATGATTCAAAACATCCGCAGCCGGTTTTTTTTAAATACAATGCAGAAATTTTCAATGGAAAATCATCTATTGATATTATCAATAATATGGATGGCAGATATGATATTGTTGGTTGGGAAGACGGAAAACAAGCCACCTTAGGATACCGAATTGTTGATGACAAAGGGAAAATGTTATATCAGGGGAAAATAGAATTTTCGTACAACGGCAGTAGTATAAAAACAAAAAAAACACTCACCGAGGGTCCATTTCTCGCCGATGAAACGCCAAATTCATGCACTATTTGGTTTCGTACGGATAAAAACCTCAAAGCAAAACTGCGGATAAATGGAGAAACACTAAAGAGCCAACGTTCTAAAAATCACGAATTTACAATCAATAATTTAATACCAGAGACAAAATACGCTTACGAAATAGAATACGGTGGTGAGAAAAAAAATTACGGTTTCACAACACCTCCGGAAATTGGAAGGCGAAAACCTTTTGTTTTTGGCTATGCTAGCGATTCGCGAGCCGGAAACGGTGGTGGCGAGCGCAATTTATATGGAACAAATTATTACATAATGCGCAAAATTATGGCTTATGCAAAAAGTCAAGATGTTGCTTTTATGCAATTTACAGGCGATTTGATAAACGGTTACAGTCAAAATGCCGATGACATGAATTTACAATACGCAAATTGGCGGCGTTCCATCGAGGCATACGCAAGTGATTTGCCAATTTATACAACAATGGGCAATCATGAGGTGGTAATGATTGAGTTTTACGATTCTATCAAAAGAAAGAGATATTTTATAGACGCTTTCCCTTTCGAGACGCTCTCTGCCGAAGCAATTTTTGCAAACAACTTCGTAAATCCAAAAAACGGTCCTGTGAGCGAAGACGGCTCTAGTTTTGACCCAAATCCAAACGAAAGAGATTTTCCTGATTATGCCGAAACCGTTTACGACTATGTTTACGACAATGTGGCAATTATAGTGCTGAATTCCAATTATTTATACGCACCATCGCTTGCCCGAGCCCCAATAACGAGCGGAAATTTACATGGCTATATCATGGAGCAACAAATGAATTGGCTCGAAAAAACTGTTCTAAAACACAACGCCGACACACGAATCGACCATATTTTTATCACCGTTCACACTCCCGTTTTTCCAAATGGCGGTCATGTGCGCGATGATATGTGGTACTCGGGCAAAAATAAATATCGGGCATATATAAATGGTAAAAAACTTGAAAAAGGAATTATCGAAAAAAGAGACCAAATTTTGAATATTGCCATAAATAGCAGTAATAAAACTGTTGCTTTTCTAACCGGCGATGAGCATAATTACTCACGCCTCCGTATCACTGGCGAGTCAAATATATATCCCGAAAAGTATAGAAGCACAAAACTCAAAATTAAAAGACCTTTTTATCAAATTAATAATGGCGCGGCAGGCGCACCTTACTATGCCCAAGAAACAACTCCGTGGCAAGAATACTTAGAAAGATTTTCAACCCAAAATGCACTAGTTTTATTCTATATAGATGGTAAAACGGTGAAACTAAAAGTGATAAACCCAGACACACTCGAAATTGTCGATGAGTGTGAAATTAAAAAGTGAATTTTTTGTAAAAAATCAGTCGAGAAATTTGGAAGTAATATGAAAATGCTGTACGTTTGCAACGTCAAAAAAATAACGATGACAAGCAATAACAATGGTGCCATAGCTCAGTTGGTAGAGCAAAGGACTGAAAATCCTTGTGTCCCCGGTTCGATTCCTGGTGGCACCACGTTATAGAAAGGCTGGAGTAAAATCCAGTTTTTTGATTGTAAGTACTCTTACAAAAGTTCTTTTCAATGTAAAATAATAATTGAAAACCTCAGTTTGGAGAGGTGGGTGAGTGGCTGAAACCAGTAGTTTGCTAAACTGCCGTACTGGGTGAACCGGTACCGGGGGTTCGAATCCCCCCCTCTCCGCAACGTTTTTCATTATCGGGGTGTAGCGTAGCCCGGTTAGCGCGCCTGCTTTGGGAGCAGGAGGTCGCAGGTTCGAATCCTGCCACCCCGACATAAAAAGACAGTAATCTCTTGAGGTTGCTGTCTTTTTTTGCTCCAATTTTAAAGTGCCATGTACTTTTTAATATTGAGACAATGATTTACTATTTAACTGAAAATCAGTACCAAATAGCAAATAATGGTATAGGTTAATTTAATCTTCCTTCAAAGACATCATTTCCTAATGCGATTGTGATTTGGGTACTAAGTACTCTTACAAAAGTTCTTACGCTTTTTATTAACCTAAGTTGTTAATTC
>JAOZMU010000009.1 GCA_029934165.1 Bacteroidales bacterium | reverse complement strand
GGAAATTTTAAAGTCTTGAAAAATTTTAAAATTGATTTTACAAATAAAGATAAAATAAACCCGATTACTATTCTATCAGGTATTAATGGAAGTGGAAAAACAACATTATTGGAATTTATTTTTGAAACATTCAAAAAACAAAATATAACAAATGCAAATAAAAAAAGTTATATAGAAATTGAAGAAGCGAAACTATTCAATACTACGCCATTTGAGCCTTATTTTCATTTGACAAGTGAATTTTTGAAAAAAAACAAAAGCAAATTCGCTTTTAATATTTCAGAAAAATTATTCTATTATAAAGCAAGTGAAGAAAATAATTCAGCAAAAAAAATTATTATAGACTATATCGATGAACTAATTTACGAAAAAGATATTAAAAGCAGTCAAGCTTATGATAAAATGCGTAGTTCTATAAATGAAACTTTATCTGCACTTAATTTACAAATAGAATTTAGCAAATTAGATAAGGATAAAGAAATTTATTTTAAAAATCAACAATCTGATGAAATAAAATTGAAAAACTTATCTAATGGTGAAAAAGAAATAATTACAAAAGTTTTCCCATTATTTATTTCACCAATTAAAAACAGTATTATTTTAATAGACGAACCCGAAAGTTCATTACATCCTAATTGGCAAAATGAAATAATTAGTTTATATGCAAAAATTGCTAAAAAAAATAATAACCAAATAATTATTGCAACACATTCACCTCATATAGTTTCAGCAGTTGAAAATAAATATGTAAAAGTATTAGTAAAAGATAATAATGCAATAAAAGTAATAGATACATCATCTAAATCTTTTGGACGGAAAGTTGATGAAATCCTGCTTGATATTTTTAAAGTTAAAGGATTGCGAACTCCCGTTATCGAAAAAAAGCTAACAAAATTAAAAGAATTACTACTTCAAAATCAAATGGAAACAAATGAATTTGATTTATTATTAAGCGAATTAGAAAATTCGATTGGTAAATTTGATAGTGATTTAGCAATGATACGTTTAGAAATCTTAAAAAGAAAAAAAGAAAATGAAGCGAATAAATAAAAGAGAACCAGTATTCTTTAGTAATGGAAAATTAATAATTAATAATTTTGCTTACGCCTGATTTAGTTTTAGTTAGGAATTTTAATGGATTACTTTATTAAATTCATTTTACTTACGAATTTTATTCGCAGAAATAATCCTGTTAAATGGAATGATATTGAAGAAAGTAAGCACTCATACAAAAGTTTTTACTTATTTGCATGTTTGTAATTTGCTGATAGTTCGAGTTTTACAGAATTACGTAAGCAACACTAATTAGGTCTTAGACCTTAACTTAAATGAACGTTCTCTTGTAGAGCAAAGACAAACAGTTGTGAAAATGGTTAAATTTTATTTTGACCAGCAATTTTCAATAGATGAAATAAAAATACATATTGGAAAATTTGATAGTTTGGTGGAAAATATTTTTATTTCCCTGACTAAAATGTACGAATAACGCCACAAGGCATTTTTTCCGACAGTAAGAATTCGGAATCTCTACAATGGCAAAAATACTAATAAGGAGCAAAATTGATGACACCAGATTATATTTTTAATGTTTTTAATAACCTTTTGCATGATAAAGTGAGTTTTATCTATCAAGGGACTTTCTCGCACCCAATTACTCCAGAAACAGTAAAACTTGTCGAGAGTAATATTTCGGAGCAAGACAGTTACAAGAAAATAAAGAATAAAATTTCGTATCTTATAATAGAAAGCTTTCAAAATGTTGTACGGCACGGCGATTGCGAACCTGCAAAAGACATTCTAAACCACTCTGGACTGTTTATTGCGCGCAATTATAAAAATATATTTTTTATTACTTCAGCAAATCCAATTGAGAACAAGCATATCGAAGGTTTACGAAAACGTCTCGAAAAAATCAATACACTCGATAAAAAAAGTTTGAGTAAATTGTATATGGAAGTATTGAGTAATAGAGAGTTATCCGAAAAAGGAGGCGCAGGCTTGGGCTTACTTCAGATGGCGAGAAAAACAGGACAGAAACTAGATTTTGAGTTTCTTAAACTAACCGACGATGTTTCAATGTTTTTTTTGCAGCTTAAAATGAAGAACAAAAAAAACCCTGATATTCAAGACGTTACGTTGCCATTATCATCAGCAGTAGAAATTTACAAGGAAATTCACGAGACAGATATTTTTGTGATTCACAAAGGGATTTTTTCGCAAGAATCAATGCGTCCAGTATTAAATATGGCAGAAAATAATTTTAATTCTGCGTTGCCACACCGAAAAAAAGTTGTTTTTCATCTGCTTGTAGAAGTGCTGCAAAACATTAGTAAACACGCATTTGCGAAAGATAGTCAGCGCGAAGGCGTTTTTATGCTTGGTAGCAATCAGGATAATTATTTTATCGGAACAGGAAATTATGTCAGCAAAGAAGTATCTGCCGAACTAAGTAAAATGCTTGATTTATACTGCAGTATGAATCCTGCCGAGCTAAAGAAACTGTACGGAGAAAAACTACGAACAAAAACAAAAGTATCGCAAAACGGAGCAGGATTAGGCTTGATAGATGTTGTTAGAGAAGCTAGCCAACCTATTGACTACAAGGTTTTTCCTTCCGAAAATAGCGATTTTTTTGCGATGAAAATTGTCGTTTAGAAAAACAGATTCGAGGTTTCAATCACAAAGAAATAACCATGACCACAATCCACTTAGAGGCAGCAACTAGCACCCCTA
The DNA here is from genome assembly GCA_029934165.1 of Bacteroidales bacterium. Classification (GTDB taxonomy): domain Bacteria; phylum Bacteroidota; class Bacteroidia; order Bacteroidales; family JAOZMU01; genus JAOZMU01. The sequence continues at coordinate 18,987 of JAOZMU010000009.1, read as the reverse complement.
AAATTTGCTTGAACAAAGACGAGGGAATTTTCGAAATCTCAGGTCGCTCGTTGATGGAAAATGCAGCGAGATTTTATAATCCTGTCCTCGACTGGGTAAGCGAATACGTAAAAGAGCCTAATGACGAAACAAATTTTGTGTTAAATATAGAATATTTGAACTCGTCGTCGACAAAAAAAATTGTAAGCCTAATTATTGAGCTAGAAAAAATAATAGACACAGGGAAAAAAGTAAAAATTACGTGGTATTACGATGTCAATGATGACGTTATGCTAGAACGTGGCGAAGAAATTGCCACAATTATCGAAGTGCCAATTATTTTTATTGAAGTAGATTACGATGATGAGGAGTAATTGTCCGAAAACTTAAACTTGAAATTATGCTCGCACCATTATACATTAAAGCAGGCGAAGACTTTCCGAAAGTAACGCTGGATAAAGAAAAAGAGATTATCGAGTTTGTTGGAAGAGCGTTGATGGAAGATGCAATAAAGTTTTTTTCGCCAATACTAAAATGGGGCTTGGAATATATTGCTGAACCAAATCCCAAAACAGAAATTATTTTTAAGCTAGAATATTTTAATTCCTCGTCCGCAAAACAGATTGTAGAATTGTTGGTCGAGTTTGAGACGTTGCACGAACAAAATGCAGACGTAAAAATACTATGGCACTTTTGCGAAGGCGACGAACTAATGCGAGAGCGTGGCGAAGAAATAGAAAATGTGATTGAATTGCCTTACCAAGAGATTGTTATGGACGTTCCAATCCCTGTGTTCAAATCTAAACAAAAATTGTCCGATTAAATTAACCTATACAATTATTTACTGTTTGTTACTGATTTTCAGTCAAATAGTAAATCGTTGTCTAAATAATAAAAAGTGCATGGCACTTATCAAATAGTGTTTAAAGAATCCCATATTTTTAAAACTATTTCAAGTTCATATCCCCTGGACGCTGCAAAATAAAACAATTTGTGTTTTTTTCGTGTAGCGTCTTTTTCGTTTATAGTTTTTATTTTTTTTGCAATTTGTTGGCGTACCATTTCAAAATAAATATCATCATCTATCTCTTTAAGTCCTTCATTTATATTGCTTTGCGAAATTTGCCTTGTCGCAAGCTCATTTTTTATTTTGTTTCGTCCCCAATATTGCAATTGATATTTATCGCGCGAAAATGCTTGTGCATACCTCTTTTCGTCTATGTATGAGTTGTTTACCAAAGTAGATAATATTTTTTCAACTTCGTCGGCGGGCAACTTCCATTTTTTTAGCTTTTGAGAAATTTCCATTCGACAATGTTCGCGCTTTGCACAGGCAGATGCCATTTTTTTTGTAATACTATTTAAGTCATCTATCATAGCAGTAATTTTAGGTAGGTATATAATTTTAATTATTATTTTGGCTTGTGAGTAATTATACAAAAACTTTGCCGCTTTTTATTAACATAAATTACTAATTCATAGTTTAAACGTTTTATAAAAAATAGGTCTTAAACCTTAGTTATTAACTTGAAAATCAGCAACAAATAATGATATAGGTTAATTTAATCTTCGTTCTAATACAAAAAAATAAGATGAGCATTCACGAATTTGTTAATTTTTTACGACAATACAATATATATATATCACTTCGGGGCGAAAATTTAAAAATTGATGCACCAAAAAATGTATTGACTCCAGAAATAGTAGGAAAAATAAAAAGCCGAAAGCAAGAATTAATTGATTTTTTAAGTTCGGATATTGTTTCTGTCGATGAGTTTTCGGAGCAAAAAGATTTTCACGAACTTTCTAACGCGCAAAAAAGATTGTGGTTCTTAGATAATATCAATGCGGATAAAACAGCTTACAATATGTCTGGTGCATTTTTCGTAACAGGAAATTTATCTGTTATGCGTTTGCAACAGGCAGTAAATAAGGTTGTTGAAGAACAGGAGTCGTTGCGAACAGTTTTCGTGGAAAAAAATGGAGAACCTTTTCAAAAGATAATTGAGAAATTCGATTTTCGAATTCAGAACGACTCTTACCTTGAAAATTTGTCCTCAGAAAATGCTATCGAAGAAGCCATTGCAGAAAATAATCAATTTATTTTTAATTTATCGAGCTTGCCACTTTTTCGTATTCGTATGGTTAAAATCACCAACGACAAAAACATTTTGCTAATAAATATGCACCATATTATTAGCGATGAGTGGTCTGTAAATATCTTTTTCCAACGAATATCTGAGCTTTATAAAAATCCGCAAAGTACAAATAATAAGTCGATTACGGAATATTGGAAATATGCAGTTTGGCATCGCAAGCAGATAGAAAAAAGCAAAGGAGGCAGGCACAAAGATTTTTGGGTAAATTATTTATCCGGCGAAATTTCACCCGCGATAATTCAGAGGGATAAAAATAATACTGGCGGTAATAATAATTTTGGACAAACCGACAATTTTTTGTGGAGCAAAAAACAAGCAAAAATGGTGTCGGAACTTGCCAAAGAGATGCGTTGTAGCGAATATGTTGTGTTACTTGCATTGGTTAATGTATTGATATACAAATACTCAGGACAAAATGATGTAATTGTTGGAACGCCTTTTTCAGGACGCACAAATTCTCATTTCGACAATACAATCGGGTTTTTTGTTAATACTTTGCCTGTCAGAAATTTTGTAGATACAAAATTACTTTTTTCGGATTTTGTAAATATCGTCCGACAAAATGTTATGCAAGTTATTGAACATCAGGATTATCCATTCGATAAAATTGTTAGCAATGCTAAGGCAACAATTTCTCAGACACAAAATCCTTATTTTGAGCTTCTTGTTGCTTATGAAAGTAGCGATGTCGAAAATTTTGCTCTTGATGGTGTTGCTTTTCAGGAAGTTAGCAGCAAATCGACAACCAGCAAATTTGATATTTCCTTGATGTTTGCGCAAAGCGATGGAAAAATTTCTCTTGATATTGAATACCGAACAGATTTATATTCACAATTTCGTATTAGTCAGGTATTTAACCATTTAACTAAGCTGATAGAAAATGTGATTTTGCAGCGCGAAAAAACTATTGGACAATTGAATTTTACATCTGCCTACGAAATTTCTGAAATTTTCCGCCTAGCAGGAAATCCAATTTCCGAAATTGAGGAGTCGGTTTGCAGCACATTTCAACGACAAGCCAAGCAAACACCAAATGCTATTGCGGTGGAATTTGGCGATACAAAATTGACCTACATTGTTTTGTTGAATAAGTCTAAACAGCTTGCAAATCAGCTTATTAAGCTCAATATAGAAAACGAAACTCCTGTTTCCGTTTTGCTTCCGAATAGCGAAATTATACCCGTAGTTTTTCTGGGTATTTTGTTTTCTAATTATGCTTTTTTACCTTTAAATTCAAATTATCCGACAAAAAGAATTGAGTCTTTAATGAAAGATTGCAAATCTTCGGTGTTGATAACGACTAAACAATTTGCAAAACAGCACTCTTTTTCAGCGGAGATAGAAATTCTCGAAGCAGAAAATTTATTGGCAGAAACCACAGATATTCAGGAAATTACAATTAATGTTACTCCACAATCGTTGGCGTATATCATGTACACTTCGGGTTCTACCGGAACGCCAAAAGGTGTGATGATAGAGCATCGTAGCATTGTACGGCTGACACGCGAGGCAAATTATTTTGATTTTGGAAAAAAGCACAAAATCTTGGCAACTGGTTCATTGGCTTTCGATGCCTCGACTTTTGAAATATGGGGAAGTTTATTGAATGGTGGAACGATTGTTTTTGCGGATAAAGACAGCATTCTTAATCCGCGAAAACTGCATGATACGATTATAAATCATTCAATAACAGCTCTTTGGTTTACAGCAGGATTTTTTAATAGTCTTGTCGATGTTGCTCCTGAAATTTTTGGCGATTTGCAATGCGTGTTAACTGGTGGCGAGCGTCTTTCGGTTTCGCACGTAAATAAAATAAAGAATAAATACCCAAGTCTTATACTTATTAACGGTTACGGACCAACTGAAAACACAACCTTTACGACAACATTCAATATCTCAAGGTCTTACGATGATGATATTCCGATTGGAAAACCAATATCAGGCAGCAATGTTTTTATTTTAGACAAGGACAATAACCCTTTGCCTGTTGATTTTATTGGCGAATTGTGTACTTCGGGAAACGGATTGGCACGTGGCTATATCAATGATAATCAGCTTACAACAGAGAAATTTATTCACGTTGGCGCAATCGGAAAGGTGCGGGTTTATAAAACTGGCGATTTAGCAAAAATAGATTATCAAGGAAATGTTCATTTCGTAGGACGCACCGATAATCAATTGAAAATAAGGGGTTACAGAATCGAAACTAGCGAAATTGAAAGTGTTATACAAAACCATAAATCTGTAGTGCAGATAGTTGTTTTGCCAAAGAAAAATAACGATAAACTTTTGGAATTATGTGCTTATTTAGTTGTTAATAAGGATATTACAGTCGAGGCTTTGACAGAATTTGCTGGTTTGGATTTGCCAAATTATATGGTGCCAGCTCATTTTATTTTTGTTGACAAAATGCCTCTCAATTCAAATGGCAAAATTTATAAAACCAAACTACTTGCGATAGAAATTAAGCATAAAAGAAAACAAATTGAATTAAATAGTCCATCGGAAAAGATTGTTGCTCAGGCTTTTGCCGAGGTTTTAGATGTTGCCGAAGTTTTTGCTTCCGATAATTTTTTCGCGCTTGGCGGGCATAGTCTAAAAGCGGTTCGTTTGATGGCTATATTACAGAAAAAAACGAAATCGGCAATTAATGTTTCAAATATTTTTGCAAATCCAGAAGTTTGTGAGCTTGCAAAAGTTATTGAAAAACAAAAACAAAAGGCGGAAATAATTCCGAATGCGCCAAAATTAAAAAACTATCATTTATCTGTTCAGCAACAGCAGATGTGGTTAATGCAAACCGCAAAACCTGAGAGTGTTACATATAACATGCCGGCTTTGTTGAAGATTGAGGGCAAAATAATTTACGAAAATCTCGAAACCGCCCTAAAAAATCTAATTCAACGTTACGGAATTTTGCGAACAAGTTTCGTTGCCGAAAATGGTATGCCACGTCAGAAAATATCTCCTGAAATTGTGTTTCAGTTGAAAAAACTGAGCTTTTTGGACAAAGAATTTTCTTTGCAAAAGCTAATGCAAATTGTAGATAATGAGCTTGATAAACCATTTAATTTATCAAAGCCACCTCTGTTTAGGGTAACTTTGGCACATTGGTCAAACAAAAATCAATATTTAATATTTAATGCTCATCATATTATTTCTGATGCGTGGTCTCAAAATATATTTATACGCGAATTATCGACATTATATTCAGGGCATAAATTACAACTACCCGAAAAACAATATGTTGATTATGCGCATTGGCAAAATTCGTTTCTAAAAACAGAAATGTCAGGTAAACAGAAAAAGTTTTGGCTCGATAAATTATCGGGTTTTTTACCAAGAATTGATTTCCCGACTGATTTCCGAAGACCCGAAAAGCAAATTTTCTCTGGAACGACACTAAATTTTAATTTTGGCAAAGAAAAAACCAGATTAATACGAGCGTATATTGCAAAAGAAGAGACGACACTTTTTGTTTTTTTGTATAGTATTTTGAAAGTTTTATTGTTCCGATGGACTCAACAATCCGATTTTGTTATCGGTGTACCAACTTCAGGTAGGCATAATTCTCTGTTGACCAATCAAATAGGTTATTTCTTGAATGTTTTATTGGCACGAGATTTATTTTCTGCCGAAATTTCTTTCACGGATTTTCTGGAGCAAATGAAAAAATCGTGGATATTGACAAATGAAAATTTGGATTATCCTCTTATCGACTTGATTGACGAATTAGATTTTGCTCAAGACGGCAGCCGAAACCCTGTTTTTGATGTTATGCTTCTTTTGCAAAATGTTGGACAAGAAGAAGTTAAACTTGGAAATTCGAAAATTTCTTCGGTTGATTTAGATACAGATACCGCAAAAATGGATTTGACATTTACCTTTTGGGAAAATGATGAAAATATTGAGCTTGCGCTAAATTACAATACTGGACTTTTTAAAAATAATCGGGTACAACAACTTGGAAATCAATTCTTAACACTGACTGAAAACTGCATAAAAAACAGTTCGACAAAAATTTCTGAAATAGAATTTATTTCCGAGGAGGAGTTGGAGCGTGTTGGAAATGTTTTTTCAGGGCAAAACAAACTGCCTGAGTATAAATTAAATACAACTGTTTTTCACGAATTTGAAAAGCAGGCAAGAAAAAATCCTGACAGAATTGTTATTTCGACTGAATCTGCGAAATATACTTACAGACAAGTTTATGAAAGAAGTTCGGAAATAGCAACTTTTTTATACGAAGAAAAACTCGCAACAAAACGCATTGGGCTATTGTTCGGTCGCTCTCCCGAAATGTTGATAACAATGCTGGCTGTGATGAAAAGTGGCTGCGTTTATGTTCCAATTTCTCCTGAATTTCCTTCAAAAAGAATTATTTCCATTTTGCAACAGGCAGACATAGAGATTGTTATAGGCGATTCGGCAAATGTAGCTCACCAAAAATTGCCTCCACAAACTTCTTTCATTTTATTCGATGAAATTGAAAAACATAATGTAACCAGTAATTATGCTTCACCGAAATCGCCGGCTTATGTTATTTTCACTTCTGGCTCAACAGGTTACCCAAAAGGAGTCGAAGTGCGTCATGAGTCGTTGGTAAATAGGCTATTAGCTATGGAGCAAATCCAGCAAATCTCGGAAAATGCAGTTTGGTTGAATAAAACTATTTATACGTTTGATGTTTCGGCATGGGAAATTTTTTGGGCAATTATGCGAGGTGGTAAAGTGGCAATTTTGCGCGATAAAGCAGAAAAATCGCCATTAGAAATAATAGAATTTATTATTAATCAAAGAGTTAGCCATTGCTATTTTGTGCCGTCTTCGTTTTCAGTTTTTTTGGAAGCGGTTGAGTATCATCAGGATAGAGGTAAATTGGATTGTTTAAAATGTATTATTGTTAGCGGCGAAGTGTTGACCCCGAAAAATGTTATTGATTTTCGGAAATTATTGAAACCTATTGCAAAAGACGTAAAACTTTATAATACTTACGGACCTTCTGAGTCTTTGGTAGTTAGCTGTTTTGATACTGATTTTGCAGATACCAGCAAACCAATTCCGATTGGGCAACCGTACAGTTATGTCGAGCTATTTTTATGTGATAATAAACTTCGATTAGTTCCGCAAGGTGCAGTTGGAGAGCTAGTTATAGGCGGACGAAATTTGTCAAACGGATATGTGAATAATGTAAAACTAACAAAACAGAAATTTGTTGAACATATATTTTCGGCAGGCAAAAAAGTTTTTCGGACTGGCGACCTTGCAAAATGGGACGATTCTGGGCAATTACAATTTTTGGGGCGTTCGGATAATCAAGTTAAAATTCGCGGACATCGTATTGAGCCGTCCGAAATTGCAAACGTTTTGGAAAGACATAAATCTGTACGTCAAGCAGTTGTGGTGAGTGTTTCAAATCAAGAAACTGAGCTTGTCGCATATTATATATTGTCTAGTCAGGTTCGGGAAGATTTGTTGCGCGATTATCTTTCACGGTTTTTGCCCGCTTATATGATTCCAATGTATATGCTTGAAATTGAGAGCTTTCCAAGGACGACTTCGGGAAAAATTGCGTTGCGCGAGTTGCCGCCAGTTGCATTAAAGGCTACTAAAAAAAATGTGCTGCCCTTTGGCAAAGATGAAATTGCGTTGGTCGAAATATGGAAGGAAGTACTTAGAAATGAGAATATTGGCGTTACAGACGATTTTTTCAAGTTGGGTGGACATAGCCTAAAAGCTGCCCAAATTACCACGCGATTTTATCAGGCAACTGGAAAAACGCTGGATATTGGACTAATTTTTTCTAATCCGACAATTAGACAATTGGCGGCTTGTGTTACCAATTCGGAAAAATCTGGCGCAACAAATATTAGGTGTCGTGCCGAACAAGAGGATTACGAAATGTCGCATGCCCAGAGCCGTTTGTGGTTTTTAGACAGCTTGAAATCTGGTCGTTTATCATATATCATGCCGGCTACGGTTTATTTGCACGGAAAAGTTGAGGTCGATATTTTTGAAGATACGTTGCGACAAATTATAAATCGGCACGAAAGTTTACGCACCGCATTTATTCAACGCGGCGATGAAATTAGACAAAAAATATTGAAAGAAAGCGAGGTCGTTTTTCAATTGCAAAGATTTGATTATCAAAGTGTAAAAGCTGTTGAAGATATGATTTTTGAAGAGCAACGACGTACAATGAGCCTTCCTTTTGATTTGAGTTCGGGGCAATTATTTCGTGCTTCAATTTATCAAATTGAGTCGAAAAAATTTGTATTTATGATGACGATGCACCATATAATTTCAGATGGTTGGTCGGTGAATGTCTTTCTAAATGAACTACTTACGATTTATGATGCAAATATTTCCAAAAAATCCTTTCCGTTGTCTGCGCTGAAAATACAATATAAGGATTATGCAGCATGGCAAAACGAAAACATTTCTGAAATTGATAAAGACTTTTGGATTAAGCAGTTAAGAGGAAAAGCCGCTCCTGTGAATTTTCGATATGATTTTAAACCCAAACCAGATTCGACTTTTGAAGGTGCGCTGTTTCACGGCTCTGTCCCAAGAAATTTGGCTGAGAATTTATCGAAAATAGCGCAAAAAAACGACACAACTCTTTCCACTTTAATCTTTTCGGTTTTCTGTATTCTTTTGAACAAACTGTCTGGAAATAAGCAAATTACAGTTGCACTTGCAACGGCAAATAGAGCTAACCCTGATGTAGAAAAATTGATTGGATTTTTTGTAAATTTATTAGTTATTTCCGTGGATATGTCTGAAAATAAGTCATTTGGTGTTTTTCTGAAAGACATTTCTTCGCATCTTGCAAACGCTTACCGACATCAAAATTATCCTTTGGATTTGATAGTTGAAAAAATAAATCCAAGTCGAGAAAATGGGCAGCAAAAATTGTTCAATGTTGGCTATTCGTTCCGAAATTATGCCGATGTTAATTTAGGGGTTTCAAATATGCAACAGTCAGAATTTAAGCATTTTAGAATTGAGGCTATTGATGATTCAAAAAATCGGACTACCGCGAAATTTGAATTACTCCTTTTTGCAGAAGAGTCTGATGGTGAGTTAATTCTAAGTTTAGAGTATAATAAATCGTTGTTTTCCGAAAGCTCTATCGGCAAATATATGGGTGCGCTGGTTAGTTTTTTGTCTGCCATCGCAAAAAGTTAGAACTTACTCATTAGTAATGAGAGCTGTTGGTGTTGTTTTAAGCTACACCGACAGTGGTGTCAGAATCGCTGGCTACGAAGCTGTTTTGCGGCAGGGATTGTAGCGGTAGCTTGCCGAAGTGGGTTGCGATTTTTGGCGCATTTTTGCGAGCGACCGATAGGAAGCTCCGCTAAAATGCTTTGCCAAAAACGCAAGCACAAGGCAACTACAAGCGAAAAGCCCTTGAGCCGCCATAAAAAACCTGTAAGCACTGATACAAAAGTTTTTACATATTTACTTGTTCATATTTTGCTGATTAAGTGAACTTTGCAGAAATGCGTAAGCAACATTAAATAGGTCTTAGACCTTAATAATACAATTAGCGATTGAGTAATAAACGTTTACAATTTTTTCAGTTTTTTGATAAATTGCAATAATTTTCATTTAAAAATTAAGTAGCCCGATACCGTTAAGAAAAACAAGTGCAATTGCTATTGGTGCGATGATTTTGACGATGAACATGAAGATTGGGAGAAGTATGGTTCGGAATTTTCCGGCGTTTGATATTTCGTTGTGAACGTTTTTGCGGTGCATTGCCCAACCAACGAAAAGAACGATGAAAAGCCCGCCAAGTGGCAGAAAGACGTTTGATGCTGCAAAATCAAGAATGTCGAAAATGTACATTTTTTCGCCACCTGTTGCCATGTCGGTTTCGGTTGCGCTGAAGGTGAAGGATACGTCTTTTAGCACGCCCCAAGACATTGTGCAGAGTACGCCAATGGCTGTTATTAAGCCAGTTGCGAGCCATGTTGCGCTTTTGCGTTTAATTTTTAGCTCCTCGGAAAAATATGCTACGACAACTTCGAGAACGGATATTGAGGAAGTAAGGGCGGCAACGGTGAGTAAAAGGAAGAACATGACGGCGAATATGCTGCCACCAGGCATTTGCTGGAATATGTTTGGTAGGGTGATGTAAACGAGTCCTGGTCCTGAGCCGGGAGCGATGTCAAATGCGAAAACTGCGGGAAAAATGGCGATGCCGGCAAGTATGGCGATGAGTGTGTCTGCCAAAGAGACTTGTAATGCTGTGTTTGACAGGTTGTTGCTTTTGGGAATATACGAACCATAGGTGATGAGTGTCCCCATGCCAATGCTGAGTGAGAAAAATGCTTGTCCGAGTGCTTCGAGGATTGAGTTTGCATTGAGTTTTGAGAAATCGGGGTTGAAAAGAAATTCTAATCCTTTTGATGCTCCGGGTAATGTTACGGAGCGGATACAGAGAACAATTATTAGTACTAAAAGTATTGGCATGAGTATTTTGGTGTATTTTTCGATGCCGTTTTTTACCCCCGCAAGTACGATGAAAGCTGTCAAAACCATGAAAATTAGTTGCCACATTATTGGGCGAAATGTGCTATCTTTAAAATCGGAGAACATTGTTTCGAGCTGTGTTGCCGATTTGCCCTCGAAGCTGTTTGTCAGTGCATTGGCGATGTATTCTAGTGTCCAGCCAGCCACAGTGCCATAAAAAGCAAGGATGACAAAGGCTGCTACAACTCCCATGAATCCAACGAGATACCAAGGTTTTCCGGGAGATAGTTTTTTGAATGCACCAAAAGGATTAAGTCTGGCTCGCCGTCCGATTGTAAATTCTGAGAGCATGACTGGTAGCCCAATAACCAAAATAAAAAATAGATAGACAAGAAGAAATGCTGCACCACCATTTTCGCCTGCCACATATGGAAATCTCCAGATGTTGCCAAGTCCGATTGCCGAACCAGCAGCGGCTGCGATTACTCCGAATTTGCTTCCAAAACTGTCACGCTTACTAAAATCAATATTTGCCATTTTTGTATTTTTATTACGCACTTAGTGCCATTTATCAGGACGTGTATATAGCTTATATTCAGGTTAATAACGACCAGAAAGTGTCGTTTGTTTTTATGCTCCTATGAATACTTATTGTATTATTTTAGCTTCTCAATTTCCTCATTTGAAAGTCCTGTTGCTTGCATAATTGCTTCAATTGGCATTTTGAACTTTTTCATCTGTCGAACACTTTCGTAAACTTTTGCCAAAGTTTCTTTCTCTTTTGCAATAGCTTCTTCTTCTGAAAAAGTCGGAAATGTTTTTCTTACAGTCGCTAATTATTTGAATATCAGGTAAAAACACAATTCATGCTAATTTATTTAAAGTTTTGCTAATCAATGAATTAGTATTTTTCTATATTATAAAATTTGGTTTTTATGAGTTATCCTGCCCACGTATCTCTGTCGAGGCTTCGGTAGTGGATGGCTTCGGCGATGTGAGGTGTTTCAATATCATCGGCTTGCTCTAAGTCGGCAATCGTTCGCGATACTTTCAAAATTCTGTCGTAAGCACGTGCCGAAAGTCCGAGTTGTTCCATTGCGTTTTTCAAAATAGTGCTACTTTCTGGTTTCAGTATGCAAAATTCGCGAATCATCCGCGATGACATTTGCGCATTTGCGAAAACGCCTTGTGCGTTAGTAAATCGGTTTTCTTGAACAAGACGCGCTGCGATAACTCGCTGGCGGATTGTCTCACTATTTTCTGATAATTGAATTGCCGTTAATTTCTTGAAAGACACTGGAATAACCTCTATGTGAATGTCAATTCTGTCGAGCAATGGTCCCGAAATTTTATTCAAATAGCGTTGTACAACACCGGGGCCACAAACACACTCGCGATCGGGGTGGTTGTAAAACCCACAAGGACAGGGGTTCATAGACGAAACTAACATAAAATTTGCTGGATAATCGACGGTGAAACGTGCTCTCGAAATGGTTACAACTCGATCTTCGAGAGGCTGGCGCATAACTTCGAGGACGGTTCGTTTAAATTCTGGAAGTTCATCGAGAAATAGCACGCCGTGGTGCGCTAATGAAATCTCGCCGGGCTGCGGAAACGACCCGCCACCAACCAAAGCAACATCGGAAACGGTGTGGTGTGGCGACCGAAATGGGCGGCTTGTCATGAGCGATGAACCGCTACTGACTTTTCCTGCAACAGAGTGAATCTTAGTGGTTTCGAGAGCTTCTTGGAGGGTAAATGGTGGTAGTATTGTCGGGATACGTTTTGCGAGCATGGTTTTTCCGGCACCTGGCGGTCCAATCATAATAATATTGTGTCCTCCAGCTGCAGAAATTTCGAGCGCGCGTTTTACGTTTTCTTGTCCGCGAACATCGCAAAAATCTAAGTCAGAATTATTTATGTTTTCGTAAAAAACTTTGCGCGTATCAACGATGGTTTGCTCAATTTTCTTATCGTCGTTGAAAAAATTTATCACCTCGCTGATATTTTCGGCACCATAAACTTCGAGTTTATTGACAACGGCAGCCTCGCGAGCATTTTCTTTTGGTAGAATAAATCCTTTAAAATTTTCTGCACGTGCCTGAATAGCAATAGGTAAGACACCTTTTATGGGCTGCAAAGTTCCGTCGAGCGATAATTCGCCCATAATAACATATTTCCCAACTTCTTCGTGCCGAATTTGTTCTGATGCTGCCAAAATTCCGATAGCTAACGTTAAATCGTAAGCCGAACCTTCTTTGCGAATATCTGCTGGAGCCATATTGATGACAACCTTTCGTCCGGGCATTTTGTATCCGTTGTTTCGCAACGCAGAATCAATGCGTTGTTGGCTCTCTTTCACGGCGTTATCAGGCAAACCAACCATAAAAAACTTCGACCCTGCCGACACATTTACTTCAACGGTTATTGTCGTAGAATCGACACCAAAAACAGCACTTCCGAAGGTTTTTACTAACATTTTTTTACGAGTTTAGTTTTTAAGTTATGCCTATTTTATTTGGCTCATATTTAGTTTCAAGGGCTTTTGAAAATAATATATATCTTTGTAAAAGTTCTATTTTTACAAAGTTACTGAATCATGTTTAATATTACAAAGTTAATAGACCAAGAAAAATGTTTTGAAAACTTCGTGATTTTCGATGGCAAAACAATATAACCTGTCCCTGTTATTGTTCCGGAAAATCAATACGCGAGGTTATCATTAAATGTATAAATGCAGACAAATACTGCCACCCAGAATAAAAATAATTTCGTATATTTGAAATTACTTTAAATTTGAAGGTCTTTTTGTAATCCTTTTACTTTTAAGTATTTGTATCTATTTATTTCACCTAAACAAGTGAAGTAAAATAACTTAGTCCAATAAATTAACATGAATATTATCAGGCGTAAGCCAATTCGTAATTCACATAGAGTCAAAAAACAATTCAATGATATGCACCAAACAAAATTTAATTTCGGACACGCAAATAACTATTTTCACAATAAATTGAATAAACTTTATCCTAAGCGCGAAATAAATTCTATCGCACAAATCGTTATCAGCGAAATTGTTGGTATTGAGTTCTCTAATGTTCCTCGTAGAACGCACACGACCCTAAAACTTAGCGAGTTAGAGCAGATGGTAGCTGTCGTTGAAAATCTTTTGAACGGTGTGCCGGTTCAATATGTTTTGGGCGAAACAGAGTTTTTTGGATTGAAATTTGACGTTAATCCTTCGGTACTTATTCCGAGACAGGAAACAGAGGAATTAGTCCAATTAATTCTGCATAAAAACAAGAATATCAACAAGTTGCACATTCTTGATATTGGAACAGGAAGCGGCTGCATTGCGATTTCGCTTGCTAAAAACTTTACCGATGCAAATGTCGTGGCTTGGGATATTTCGAGCACAGCTTTGGAAACAGCAAAAACCAATGCAACTAAAAACAACGTAGATTTACAATTTCTGGAAATTGATATTTTGCTTCAAGATAATGCCGAAAAAAACGAAATATTTGACCTAATTGTTAGCAATCCACCTTATGTTCGTAACTCGGAGAAACAAAAAATGCACACAAACGTTTTGAATTTCGAACCAGAATTAGCACTTTTTGTCGATGATAATAATTCATTGGTTTTTTACGAAGCAATTGCAGACAAGGCTCATAAATTATTGAAACCAAACGGACAATTGTATTTCGAAATTAACGAAGCCTTGCCAAACGAGACAAAAGCGATATTGGATAATTACGGCTTCCGAAATATCGAAGTGATTAAGGACATAAACGAAAAACCAAGAATTATTTTTTGCATAAAATAAAAAATTAGTTTATGTAAGCACGTAAAGATAATTATCAATTTATTAATCTAAGTATCAGTATAATAACGTTTGCCAAAAAAATATTTTTATAACTAAAATTTATTCCAGTATTTTTACTAAAAACTCGCATAAACAACTTTTAAAAATGACTCGAAATAAATCCAATTTAGCAAAAATTTTCCGGCACATAATTTTTGTTTTTACAGTAGTTTTAGTGCTGGGCAATGGTATTGTACATGGTCAATCTACTGATAATCAGCTTGCTTTTGAATATTTCAACAGTAACGAATTTGACAAAGCTGCCGAACTTTATAAGAAATTGTACGAAGCAAATCGCTCGAAAATGTATTTCAATTATTACATTCGTTGTTTGGTTGAGCTAGAGGAATATAAGAAAGCCGAAAAGTACATAAAAAAACAAATTCGGCGCGATTCGCCAGACCCCGCTTTTTACGTAGAACTGGGCGCACTCTACAAAAAGCAGCATAAAAATGATAACGCAACTAAACAATACGAGGAAGCGTTAGAGTTGATTTCTAACGACAGAACAACCACAATTCAACTTGCCAACGCTTTTCTGTATAAGCAAGAGTACGAGTATGCAGAAAAAACGTATCTCACTGCAAGAGAGAAGAATAAACGTGAAAAATTTCATCTTGAGCTTGCAAATATTTACTCCATAAAAAGAGATAGCGAAAAAATGCTTGATGAGTACCTCGGACTTTTAGAAAGTAGCTCGAAACACATGAAAACAGTACAAAACAGACTTCAATATTTGCTTTCGCGCGATGAAGACAAAAAACTTAGTTCGCTGATTCGTACAGCATTGCTTCGTTATGTGCAAAAAAGTCGGAAAACTGTTTTCAGCGAAATGTTGGTATGGCTGTTCTTGCAAGAAAAGAAGTTTTCGGCTGCCATGCGTCAAGCCATTGCGTTAGATAAACGTTTGGGAGAAGCAGGGAAAAGACCAGTTGCAATATCCAAAATTGCGTTGGATAACGATGATTACGACGTAGCCATGAAGGGTTTTGAATATGCTGTGAAACTTGGAAGAGATATGCCTTTTTACTCGAAGGGGCATTTTGGAAAGCTGAATACTATGTATCGTAAAGTTACGCACAACATGATTCGGACACCAAAAGAAATTGCTGTTATCGAAGAAAGTTACCTCAAAACTCTTGATGAATTTGGAACTAATAGTATAACAATCAACCTGTTGAAAGATTTAGCTCACCTTCAGGCTTTTTATCTCGAAAAACCCGAAGAGGCTGTTGCTCTTTTGGAAAAAGCAATAAAAATTCCACGTATTTTGCCACGTACTGTGGCAGAATGTAAGATAGAACTTGCTGATATTATGCTTCTTAACGGTAATGTTTGGGATGCAACTTTGTATTACGGACAGGCAGAAAAAGCAAATACTGAAAATCCGATTGGACATTTGGCAAAATTCAAAAAAGCAAAACTAGCATTTTATACCGGACAATTTGAGTGGGCAAAGGCGCAACTAGATGTATTAAAGGCTAGTACATCGAAACTTATTTCTAATGATGCCTTCGAGGTTTCGCAACTTATTGCAGACAATTTGGCGATGGACAGCACCGGTGTAGCTCTCAGGCTTTATGCCGACTCGGAATTGCTTTTGCTGCAACACAAAGATTCTCTGGCATTTATAAAATTAGATTCCATTTTAAGTTTTCATTCTAGCCATTCGCTTGTCGATGAAGTTTATTTCAGAAAAGGCGAATTGATGGAAAAGCGAGGCAAATTTGACGAAGCTATAATTTTCTTGAAAAAGGTGGTTGACGAGTTTTCGTGGGATATTTTGGCAGACGATGCACTATTAAAAATGGCGGAAATATACCACTACCAAAAAGAAGATACGGAAGCTGCAATGGAACTTTACAAAAGAATTCTTTTGGAGTATCCAAGTAGTATTCATGTTATTAAGAGCCGAAAACGTTTCCGAAAATTGCGTGGCGACAATATTTAACAGCTCCACAAAACTAGCTAAAAACCGCACGAAGAATTTCTAACGACTTTGGTTGCCCAAAATCTTCGATGTGAAGTTTATAAAATTCCATAATTTTTGACAATAAACTAGAACGATACCGATTTTCTATTTTTGCCGAAGCAACATCTTTTACATTAGATGCAAAAAGTAGGTTTATCCATTTGCCCAAATATTCTTCGCAATAATGTTGTAACGGCTGAGTATCAGAGAATTGAGCCTCGAATAAATCAAAATATTTGTTTGTTTCAGTATAATTATTTATAGGATAAAAACCAAGGTGTTTTGTCAAATTGGCAAGAAAAAACAGATGAAAATTTGGCGTGTTTTCATGCAAAACATCAAAAAAAAGAATTGAATTATACAAAAAGCCAAAAAGTGAAGCATTTTCTTCTTCTTCTCTCAATATTTTATACAAGACCTCGGCAAGAAAAATGGCAACAGAACTTTTGGAAACCTCAAACGGAATCGTGGTTAGCGGAGGTGCGCAGGAGAAGTGTCGCAACTGCTGAATGCTGCGTTGCGGACGATATGTTATCTCCATATCTAATAAAAATAACGGCTGAAGTAAACCAATGTGATTTTGCGTTTTACGCTTCGTCCGACGTACAATAAAATTAAGTCGTCCAAATTTTTCGGTATAAACGTGGATAATTATACTCGTATCCGAATATTTGAATTGGTTTAAAACTATGCCTTTTGTTTTTTCGTGCATCAGAAAAAGTTGGGAGAAAAAAAATGCCCCGAGCAAATTTTGCAAGGGACATCGTTTTTATCAGATAAATAAAATTATTGCAATTCAAACTTGATAGGCATTGTGTAATAAACACTTACAGGTACACCTCTTTGTTTTCCCGGTTTCCATTTCGGAAGAGTTTTAACAACACGAACTGCCTCTTTGTCCAAAAGTGGGTCAACACCACGCACCAACTGAACTCTATCAACAACACCAGTTTTTGTTACAACAAAACGTATGTAAACCGTACCAGTAATGTCATTTTCGCGAGCAATAGCAGGATATTTTATGTTTTTTGCAACAAATTTTCGTAATTCAAGGTCGCCACCCGGAAATTGTGGTGGATTCTCAGCAATCATAAAAATTTGTTCTTCTTGTTCTTCTTGTTCTTCCTCAACTTCAACTTCGGCAATAATCTCATCTTCTTCCGTTGCTTCCATATCCAATACTTCCATTTCGTTTTCGATTTCGGCTTCGTCCTCGACAATCTCAATAATCTCAGTAATTTGTGGTTTTGGTGGTGGCTCTGGTGGTTTTACTTCTTCCATTCTGGTGATTTCAACCATTTCTTCTTCCATTTCGGTTGACTGCACCTCAATTTTCTCGATACCTCCGCTTGTGCTTTTCCAGTTAAACAGCACGATTACGATTGCAAGTGCGAGAACATAACCCGTCAACAAAAACGTATTTTTGTGTTTTTCAAGGTCTGATTTGACATTTTTTTTCAGTTCCATCTCAAATATGTTTTATTAATAATTTTCCGTGTAAAGATAAATATAAAATTATATAAATATAAAGCAAATTTCAAAAACTTTTGCTTTTTTCAGCAATCAGGCAAGCTACTTGCCTCAATTACAGCGCATAAAAACGTCTAAGGTGGTCTTTTCTTACTCATAATTTTACAATTTTTTAGGGTTATTTTATCTTAAATCTGGTTATGATTTTTTCTAATCTGCTATCAAGTAGCGTTGAATTAATTGTTGTAATAACTTGGTTATCCAAACAGTAAATGAAAATTATTGGTTTTATGTCGATACGAACTTTGTATCGTGCAAGTTCGTAATTATAATAATCATTTTTTATGTTTTTATTTGCTCAACCGAAAAACAATTGGCAGTGTGTAATGCACATCTACCGTGCGTCCACCTTGCTTTCCGGGCAACCAATTTGGCAATAAATTCACAACACGAATTGCCTCTTCGTCGAGCGTAGGATGAACACCTTTAATAATCTTAGGTTCAGCTATTTCCCCATTTTTTTTCACTACAAACTGCACATAAACTTTTCCCTCAATTCCCATGTCGAATGCTGGCGATGGATACCTAATTTTTCTGTTAATAAATTGATACAATTTTACAATTCCACCCTTAAATTTTGGCAATTCTTGAGTATAAAAAAAAATTTCCGGCTCTTCTTCCTCTTCTGGCAAGGACACAGGAACGATTTTTGTCATTTCTGTTGCCTCAACATCAATAGGTTCAAGCTCTTCGGATATCTCTGTCTCGTCCGAAACAACGATAATTTCTTCCAAAGCAATAGGTTTTGGAGCTGGTGGCGAAGCCCTTTCCCTTTTTGGCGAAGACAATATTTCAATCTCCAGCTCAACTCCAACAACCATAGCGTTTTCGTGCGATATTCCTTTTACTTTCGACCACTCGAAAACCCCGATTGAACAAATCAAAATAATAGCCAGCCCAATTTGCCAAAAAAGGAACTTCTTTGTTTCTAAATTTGCTGATGGCGACTTTTTGACATTCATAATTCATTGTTTTTCTGGCTACCAGTCTAAAGTTGGACACCG
>JAOZMU010000172.1 GCA_029934165.1 Bacteroidales bacterium | reverse complement strand
CAAAATTGAAATTCAATACCAACAATATTCTTCCATAGAACCATTATTAATTTTCCATTACTAAGATATATAAAAGATTGTTTTTTTGTTTTCTCAAAACATCTGCTACAAAGGCGTTTTGCGGCAGGGATTGTAGCGGTAGCTCGGTGTGTTGGCTTATGCTTTTGGCGCGTTTTGGCGTGGCGACTGAAAGAAGCCCACGCAAAAACGCTTTGCCAAAAACATAAGGCAGCACACCGACTACAAGCGGAAAGCCCTAATGCCGCCCAAAAAAAGATATAAATATTTCTTTTCAACAGGAATTGATTTTATGAGCAAACTATGTAAGTACTCTTACAAAAGTTCTTACGCTTTTTATTAACCTAAGTTGTTAATAGTCAGCTAAAACATTTCATGAAAATTAGGTCTTAGACCTTATTTCAAATCTTGTTACAAATGTAATGTATAAAATACAAAACTCCTAACAGTAAGTTGATAAAATGTTTTCAGATGTTAACAATGTTATCAACAGCCTAAACACGCGGCGTTTAGGGGAATGTTACAGTTATAAACATTGTTAATAACTTGAAATTAACAATGCTTTAAAACGAAATAAATTTTGCTGTGATGGTTACATTTGTACTTCGTCCTTTGTCGTCGGCACAAGAAATTTTTGTAGATACTGTTTTTGGAATGAAAAAGATTGGTAATTCTGGGGATACTGTCGCATAAAATTTATCATTTATGTACCAATATACGGAGTCAACATTTGCGGCAGCTTGGCAGGCAAGCATAATTTCGGAGCTATCTTGTTGATTTACATAATAATCTACACCCGTAATTGGAGAAGTTATTACAGGAGCATCTTCTTTGAAAATCCTTTCGCACATAATATTATGAGCAGGAACTTTTGAATATTTAATCATATTCTCATCAAGATATGAGATTATTTCTTGCGAATAATTCGGATATTCGGCTTTTACGTAACCACTTATAGGTACGCAAGAAGTACAATACGAAATGGTTGAATCCGGCGATATTAAAACAGTTTTTAGGTGAGTGCATTTTCGTGCTGGCGATTTTCCTGCGATGAAATAATCTGCTGAAGTGTTGGTGCAAAAATAGTTTGGTGGCAGTCCACTTTCGTTACAAACGATACGGAAATCAATAGATTTTGGTGGTTTGAACCACGGCTGTTGAATGTTGTAATCAATCGCATTGAAAATATTAAACAATAATGGTGCTGCACTATTTGCGCCACTCAGCAGATGCGCTCCTTCGGCAGAAAAATTACCTACCCAAACTCCAATTGTAAATTGCTTATTATACCCAATCGACCATGCGTCTTTATGCCCATACGAAGTGCCTGTTTTCCATGCTACTTTGGGTAAGTGTGCTGCATTTTGCCAGTGTAATGGCAAATCTGGTCGTTTCAATTTTAGCAAAATTTCTGTGGTCATAAAAACACTTGCTTCGGATAAAACACGTATTTCGAGTTTTGACGTATCTGAGCATTGCCATGCAAGCGGTCGGTAAATACCATTGTTAGCATAAGTATAATACATAGTGGTCAATTCTGCCAACGACGTGCCGCAACCGCCGAGTATAACAGATAATCCAAGTTTTTTTCGGTTACTCTCAATTTTCCGAAATCCGAGCGATTCTAAATAATCCATAAAATCATCGAATCCTACTTCGTTAAGTAATTTTACGGCTGGCACGTTCAATGAGTTGGCAAGTGCAAACTCTGCTGTAATTTTTCCGTTGAAATGTCCATCGTAATTCTCTGGTCGATAGCCATTTATGTTTATTCTTACATCGTTAATAGTCATTTTTGGTGTTATGATTCCCTTCTCGAAAGCCACCGCATAAAGAAGTGGTTTCAGTGTGCTTCCTGGCGACCGAATAGCCTGAATACCATCTACTTGACCGGCATCTTCGATTGAGTGGAAATCTGCCGAACCAACATAAGAAATAACTTGCCCACTTTTGTTATCGACAACCAAAACCGCAGCATTATTAATATTGTATTGCTTCAAACCTTTGATATAATTTAACGTGAGCTGCTCAATTTTTTTCTGCATCTCATAATTTAGGTGAGTATAAACAATAGATTGTTGCGTATTTTTGCCTTTAATAAGATACGAAAAATGTGGCGCATGTTTTGGTGCATCGCGTCTTTCACCATTAAATGGCTCATTTATTGCATCTTCGATAGTTTGTTTATCGAATAAATCATTTTCGTAAAACCGTTTTATCCATTTATTCCTCTGAGTAATGAAAATTTCGTTATTTCGTCCGGGACGCAAAGTATTTGGTTGGTTCGGAATAATTGTCAAGGCAGTGATTTCGGCTAAACTCAAAGCTTGCACAGGTTTATTAAAATAAAGCAATGCAGCTGCCTTAACACCCTCAATATTACCGCCATAAGGCACCAGATTAAGATACATTTGTAAAATTTCGTTCTTTGAGAAATGCCATTCAAGCTGAAATGCACGAAACATTTCGACAAATTTATTCAAATATGTTCTTTTTTTTGGCTTGAGCAATCGCACTACTTGCATGGTAATTGTTGAGGCTCCAGATGTTCGTTTTCCTGAAATTACATTATTAAATGCAGCACGACAAATTGCAACCGGATTGATACCAAAGTGGTAATAGAAATATTTATCTTCTTTGAAAACAATTGTCTTTCGTAATTGTGGAGTTATTTCGTTGAGATTTGTAAACATTCGCCACTTTTCGTCAGCACTAAGAAACGAATGTAGAACAGTGCTATCTTTTGCATGGATTATTGTGGAATATGGAATTTTTGTGCGGAGTGGGAAAATAAAATCCATTACTACAAACAACAGAAACAATATGCCGATGGAAGCTAAAACTCGTTTTAAGTATTTTATAATCCTATTTTTCATGTAGTTATATTTTTTGCAGCCTTACGCAAAAGTGCCATTCAATATTTATGCACAATTTTTCCTGTCATTCCAATAATCAGAATATCATCTACCTGTGATTGCTGACCTTGCCACTGTAACAATGTGTCTTTCAGATACTTTTCTTGTTCTGACATTTCTTTATGGTGAATATCTAAAAGCATTGTCTTAAAGTTTCTGACCATAAATTTTCTATTTCTCGGACCACCGATTTGGTCAGCATAGCCATCGGAACAAATGTAAATTCTGTCGTCTGCCAGAATATCAACTACATGATTTTCAAAATCGCGCTCACGCCGATATATCCCGATTGGATTTCTTGTAGCCTTAATTTCCAATAATTTATCTTCTCGTATGATATACAAGGGGTTATGCGCACCAGCATATTGCAACTGGTGTTTTTCTGGCTCTATGATACAAAGCGCAATATCCATTCCGTCTTTGGGTTCTGCCCTCGTACCTGTCTGTTTTAGAGATGTTTTGACTTTGTTTCGCAACTCTCCCAAAATTTCGCCTGCCGTATCTGCCATGCCTTGCTTTGCAATTTCATTCAAAAAAGAGATGCCGAGCATACTCATAAACGCACCGGGAACACCATGTCCAGTACAATCTGCGGCTGCAATTATTATCTTATTTTCGTCTTTGTAAATCCAGAAAAAATCGCCGCTCACTATATTTCGTGGTTTAAACAAAATAAAATAGTCCGAAAGAATTGCTTCAAGCATATCATTTGCTGGCAAAAGGGCATCTTGTATTCGCTTGGCATACTGGATACTATCTATCATTTCTTTTTTCTGTCGCCCAATTTGGTCGCGCTGTGTGGTTGCTAAGTCGCGCTGAATTTCTATTTCATTTCGTTGATTTTCAATCTCTTCCTTTTGTAACTTAATTTTTCGGAAAGATTCGGCATTTTGAACTGCTATACTTGTATAAACAGCAACATTACGCAAAATATCTAATTGATTTTGTGAATATGCGCGAATTTGCGTGCTTTGTACAGATATAACACCAATCGGGCTATCTGATGCTAATAATGGTAAATAAATTACCGAATTTGGTTCTATGGTTTTATTCTTAACAGAGAGAAGATAGCTTTTAGTTTGCTTATATTCAGGTAATTCAGCAAATGTGTTTGTATGAATTTCTCTATTTTCATTAAAACAAATAGTTGCTGGACAATAATCATTTTCCAAATGATATGAGAATTTCGGAATATAATTATCCATGAAAAAACTATCGCTAAAAACTAATTTATTGGCAACCTTTTCAACCAAACCGATTCCAAAAATAGACGTATCCATTAATTTGGTTACATTTTTATAAACAGTTCTAACAATAATATTTATTGCCAATTGTGCTGTAACTTCCTGTCCGATAAGGCTTAACATTTCTACATTTTTATACGCTACTTCAATGTGCTGCTTTTGTTTTTCTATTTGCATTGTTCGTTCGGCAACTTTTCGGGCAAGTAGTTTACGCTCGTAAACAAGTCTTCGCTCACGTAGTTTTATGAAAGCCAATATTAATGTTATACCAAGTATAAAATAAATAAAATAGGCAACAATACTACGCCACCATGGCGGTTTTATGACAATTTGTATGCTAGTACCTTCATTATTCCAAAAACCATCGTTGTTACAGCCTTTTACGTGAAAAACGTAATTGCCAGAAGGTAAATTTGTAAATGGCACAAAATTTCTATCGTTCAACTCAATCCACTGGTTTGCACCGCCTTCGAGTTTATAACTATAATTATTTTTTTCGGAGTTTGTGAAATCCAGAGCAGCAAATTCAATGGTAAACGATACGGTGGTATAATCAAATACGATTTTCTTTTGATCCGAGATATTTACGAGTCTATTTCCCTCTGCGTTGGTAGTGTTTAGCGATGTTAGTACAATTGGCGGAATTAGTTTATTAAAATTCATTGAATCTGGATGAAACGCATTCACGCCATTCATACCACCAAAAAACATTTCGCCATTTTCTGCCTTATAAGTTGCACGAAGGTTAAACTCAAGACTTTGCAGCCCATCTTCAACACCAAATATCCGAAACTCAGTTTTATCGCGTCTGTAAACAAAAAGTCCACGCCCCGAGCTAAACCAAACATTATTATTATCGTCTTCTTCAATTCCATAAATTATTATGCTCGGAACTCCTTGAGACTCAGAGTAAAAATGAAAAACAGAATCCGAGACATCAAATCTATTAATTCCGCTTTTCGTACCTAGCCACATATCGCCCTCGCTGTCGCAACACAACGAAACTATAAAATTGCTTATTAAGGTATTTTTTTTTGAGGGGTCGCGCTTTATATGTCTAATTTTATGAGTTTTATAGTCAAAAATATCAAGTCCATTTGTCGTGCCAATCCAAATTTTCCCAAATGGGTCTTCTTCTAAATCATAAATCAAATCGCTACTAATATTTGAGTCTCCCAAACCAGATTTATATACATTATAGGAATAATTGCTCATATCTATTTGATATAATCCGCTACGTGTTCCAATCCATATTTCGCCTGAAGAATGTTCCAGAATAGAATAAATACGAAGGTGTGTAAAATCTGGCAACTTATCTGTCCCAAAAAAATCGGATAACGATACAAATCGCAACTCTTTTCTGTCCCAAATCGCAACGCCATTTCTTGTGCCTAACCAGATATTTTGCTTGCTGTCTTCAAAAATAATGTGTGCATAATTATCTGGTATCCAGTGTTTTCTATCGGAATGGGCAGTAAAATGCTCAACTTTTCCTGTTTGCCTATCCAAAATATTCAAGCCTTTCCCCCAGTTGCCAATCCAGAGCCGATTTTTCTCATCGGAATATAATGCAGCAATTACGTTATCCAACAGATTTATAGAGCCATAGCCACCCGTACGACGATAAAGCTCAAATTTTGGTTTCCGAATACTTGTTTTGTCTAAACCTTGTAATGTCCCAACCCACAGCATGTTAGTATTATCCTTGCATAAAGATAAAACAATATCGTGTTTCAAGGCGGCTGCGTTGGTCGGGCTAGATTTAAACCGATTGAAATACAGTTCATTAGAAGCAGAATCAATAATTATTTCGTTCAGCCCTCCCCCATCTGTTCCAACCCAAAGACTATTTTCTTTAGTTATTAGCAATGTGCGTATAAAATTTGAAGATAATGAATTGTTATCTATTGAGTTATGATAATAATTACGAAACTCATTCTTTTGTTTGTTATATCTACTTAGTCCATTTTCTGTTCCTATCCAGATACTCCCGGATAAATCTTCGGCAATATCCCATATACTATTATCAGGAACAGAATTGGTACTTGTTGAATCAAATTCAAATTGCCGAAATGTCTCATTTTCAGGATTAAAGCAAAGCAAACCATCACTCGTCCCGAGCCAAACTATTCCTTCCGTATCCTCGTAAACAGGACGTACTTGGTCTTCGATGCCTCCAGAAAAATCGAATCCATGAAAATAATTACTTACTTTTTTTGTAACAGGGTCAAACAGGCTCAACACCGATGGTGTGTTTACCCATATTGCACCATTAATAGAAACATTCATACCATAGATATAATCACTTTGAAAGGTATTATCACTCAAAGAATCACTGAAAAAATGACGGAAAGTACCCGTTCTTTTGTCGTATTCTTGCAATCCTAAGCGTGTACCAATGTATAGCCTGCGTTCTGTTTCTACGATTTGATAAATCCAATTATTCGAAATTGAGTTTGTGTTGGTAGGCGAATGAAAGAATCTTGTAAATTGCTCACCATCAAACCGATTAAGTCCATCTTGAGTGCCTATCCATAAAAAACCATCTGAATCAAGAAATATCGAATTTACTACGCTCTGCGATAGTCCATTATCTATGGTGTAGTGCTGAAAAATACGTTGTTGCGCTTCTAATAAAGAACAAAAGTACAACACTAAAATAATAGTAATCAATAATTTCATGTAATTGTTTTTTATTTTGCGTCTATGCGTTGACAATAAATATGACGCAAATCGTGATAAATAACAAACCTTCAAAATTAATTTTGCCTAAATTTTACTTTTCAGATTTCATAAAATTAGTATTTTCAAGCAGTAAGGTCTAAGACCTATTTAATATTGCTTACGCATTTCTGCAAAGTTCACTTAATCAGCGAAATATGAACAAGTAAA
>JAOZMU010000171.1 GCA_029934165.1 Bacteroidales bacterium | reverse complement strand
ACGACTTTACAGAAGCATATCGTTTTTTGAGTTCTTTGCAATGTGTTAAATATCAAGTTGTAAGGACGAAGTCAGAAACTTGAGTTATATAACTCCCTTACAAAAATTGTTTTATATAATCTCTACTAACCTTTGAAAATTTTTGTAAACACACCAGTATAAAACCTAATTTTGATGAAACAGACCAATTTTTTGGCTGTTTATTAGCAACTTACGTTAATAGAAAGCGTAAAAATTTATGTAAGAGTGCTTACAAAGTCAGGGTTTGTTAAATAAAATTTGTAACATTGTCAGCGAAGCTCAACACATAATATTTGTACTGAGCTTCGCTTTATTTTTGATAACACATACAACTTCAACAAAATGAGTTTCTTATATCCCGCATTTTTATTTGCTGCATTCGCAATTGCTGTCCCGATAATAATTCACCTTTTCAATTTTAGGTCGTATAAAACGGTGTATTTCAGTAATGTACAGTTCCTGAAAAATATAAAACAAGACACAAAGGCAAAATCACAGCTCAAGCATTTATTGGTCTTGTTAGCTCGTATTCTGACGATTCTTGCACTTGTTTTTGCCTTCGCACAACCTTTTATCCCTAGTAAAAACAGCAGTTCGCGTCATGCCTCTTCGGTGGGTATTTATATCGACAATTCGTTCAGCATGGAAGCCGAAAGTCAACACGGAAAACTGATAAGTGTTGCAAAACAAAAGGCACATCAAATTGCAGAAGCCTATCCTTTGTCAACACGTTTTCTGTTGGTTACTAACGACTTTGAAGGAAAACACCAACATTTGGTAAACAGAGAACAGTTATTCGATTTCATCAACGACATCAAAATTTCGCCCAATGTACGTAACTTGAGTTCGGTTTTTGCACGTCAGCAAGATTTCCTGAGAACAAACACGAAAGACGCTGTAAATCAGCAATCTTTCATATTATCAGATTTTCAGAAAATCAGCAGCGATTTTAGTAAAATAATGAAAGACACGCTGATAACCACACACTTAATCCCACTTCAGACACAAAAAACTAATAACTTATTTATAGATTCGTGTTGGTTTGAGTCGCCTAGCCGAAAATTGAATCAAACCGAAGAGTTTTTCGTTGGAATTACTAATAATTCATCTGAATCGTACCAAAAAATACCTGTAAAATTATTTCTTAATGGCAAGCAAAAAGCATTAGCAAGTTTCAACGTAAAGCCAAAATCTACCGAAATTGTAAAGTTGAGTTTCACTAATGCCGAAACAGGAATTATGCACGGAGTTGTCGAAATTGCAGACTATCCCGTAACTTTCGACAATAAATTTCATTTCAGCTATTCAATTGCAAATGAGTTGAAACTGCTCATTATCAATAACAAAGAGGAGAATAAATTTATCAACGCCTTGTTTGCTCTCGACACCTACATAGATGCTAAAAATATCTCTGAAGATAATATTCAAACCTCTCAGTTTCAAAAATATCACGCGATTATTTTGAACCAACCACTGGATATTGCAAGTGGTTTGGCGCAAGAGCTGGCAAATTATGTTTCTGTCGGTGGCTCTCTAATCTTTTTTCCGAATTTTGAAGGCAATATTTCAGCCTATAACTCGTTGCTGACAAACATTGGCGCAAATTATATTACCAGAATTGACAGCCAAAAAACACGAGTATCAGAAGTCAACGTGCTAAATGATATTTATGCCGGTGTTTTTGACAAAATTGCAGCAGATGCCGACCTACCAGTCATCTTCAAGCATTTTGTTTTTAGTAAACAAACAAAAATAGACGAAGTCTCGATTTTGACAGCCTTAAATGGCAACACTATTTTAAGTGGCATTTTGAGTAACAAAGGTAGGGTTTTTGTTTTTGCACACTCGCCGACACCAGATGCAGGGACATTTGTGCAGCATAAGTTATTCATTCCCACACTTTTCAACATGGTTCTTTATAGTCAAATTTCGCGAAATATTTATCACACTATTGGTAAATCGACATTCATAGAGTTTACAAATCAGCACGAAAATACGGCACAAGATATTTATCATATTTCATCGCCGGATAAAGATTTTGATTTTATTCCAACAGTACGGAAAAAACAAAGCAATCATAGTGTTGAGCTTGGTATTTCGTACCTTCAAACGGCTGGTAATTACAATATTACTGCAAATAATATTAGCGTTGGCGGTACGGCATTTAATTATGATAGGGCAGAGTCGGATTTGGATTGCTTTTCGCTAAAAGACATTTCTAAACAGTTGGAAAAAAATCGTTTGGAAAATTTTTCTATTATGGAAACTAAAGCAGAAATTATTGGGAAAAATATCGAGGAAATAAGTCGAGGTACGCATCTCTGGAAACTGTTTGTTGTTTTGGCACTGTTTTTTATCGCCGCAGAAGTGGCTTTGTTGCGTCTTTGGAAATGAATTTGAATTGGCGGTAACTTGTTGTTAATAAGAATTATACTAATATAGTTTAGCATTTTGAATTTGTTGGCAACGTAGCTCTTCGCGGCAGGGATTGTAGCGGTAGCTCGGTTTGTTGACATGCGATTTTTGGCGCGTTTTGGCGAGCGACCGAAGGAAGCTCCTCCAAAACGCTTGCCAAAAACGCATGGCAGCACACCGACTACAAGCGGAAAGCCCACGAGCCGCCCAAAAAATACTGATTGTCATTAAGTTGGTTTTGTTAAACTCGCAAAAACTGGAAAAATAATAAGAATAAAGATAGATTTTTTTGGAATATAGAATCTGTTTTCCTATTTTTGCGACCCGAAATTAATACCATTTAGTTAATTTAAAAGCAAAATCTATTATGATGAAGCAATACGAGACCGTTTTCATTGTAACTCCCGTTTTGTCTGAAGTTCAGATGAAGGAAACGGCGGAAAAGTTTAAGAATTTCCTGATTTCCAATGAAATGGAAATAGTTCACGAAGAAACATGGGGACTGCGAAAGTTAGCATATCCAATCAAAAACAGAAACACTGGTTATTATCAGTTATTTGAATTTAAGGCAAATCCAGAGCAAATTTTGAGCCTTGAGACGCAATATCGCCGTGATGAGCGCATTATTCGTTTCCTTACGTTCAAAATGGAGAAACACTCTATCGCATACAGCGAAAAACGTCGTAGCCTACAAAACAAAGCAGCTGAAACAAAAGAAACTAAAACAAAGGAGAACTAAACCATGGCACAAAATCAAAGCGAAATCAGATATCTTACTCCACCATCAGTAGAAGTTAAGAAGAAAAAATATTGTCGTTTCAAGAAAAACCGCATTAAATACATTGATTACAAAGATCCTAATTTCTTAAAAAAGTTTCTAAACGAGCAGGGTAAAATTTTACCGCGACGCATCACAGGAACATCGTTGAAATACCAACGAAAAGTTTCTACGGCAGTGAAACGTGCCCGTCATTTGGCTCTTTTGCCTTATGTAACAGACGGTTTAAAGTAAGCATTTTTGTTCTCTTAATTAGAAAGCGACAATTACAATGGAAGTAATACTCAAAAAAGATATGAAAAGCCTTGGCTACGAGAATGAAATCGTCCAAGTGAAAGATGGTTACGGAAGAAACTATCTGATACCAAGAGGTATAGCAATTTTAGCAACAACAAATGCGAAGAAAGTCCATGCCGAAAACATGAAGCAAAAGACCTTCAAAGAAGAACGGATTAGAAGTGAAGCTCAAAGTTTGGCAGAGCAAATTGGGCGTAAAAAACTCACTATTGGTGCTAAAACAAGTAGCACTGGTAAGATTTTTGGTTCGGTTAACACAATTCAACTTGCTGAAGCTTTGGCAAAAAAAGGTTTTGAACTCGACCGTAAAATTATCTCTATCAAAGAAGATAGCGTAAAAGAAGTTGGAACATATACTGCTATTGTTAAACTGCATAAGGATATTTCTGTTGAAATAGCATTTGATGTAGTTTCTGAATAGGTAAAAATATTTTACTTAGCAATAAATACGAAAGGCAACCATTGGGTTGCCTTTTTTGTTTTATAATAAATTTTGCTTACAGCATAATAATTTTGCGTCGAAATGGAAAATCAATCGAAAGAAAAACAGGAAATTGAAGCATTAAAAGCTCAAGTCGAAATTCTGAAAGCGAAAAATAACGAGCAAACAAAAGAGATTGAACAACTTCTTGATTTGAAAATTAGGTATAAAGGATTGTTTTTTCAGAATCCGATACCAACTTTTATATGGAAATATTCTTCCGGCGATTTTGTTTTAATTGAGTGTAATAAAGCCGCGAATGATGTTACTAATAACTTGGCTGTTACGTATATAGGATTAAAAGCAAGTTTCCTTTTTGAGCAGTATCCAGAAAATATTAAGTTTTTCGAAAAATGTTTTAATCAGCAAGCTTCTTTTGTTCAGCAGATTGAATATAAAATGCGTTCTACTGGTTTTATTGGTGATTTTAGGATTACGTATGCACCAGTTTCTGATGTATATCTTTTGACGCATTCGGAAAATATTTCTGATAGGATGAATATTTTGCGTGCATTGCGACAGAGCGAAGAGAAATATCGCGTTTTGACGGAGTTACTTCCAGAGATGATTTATGAGATTGATAGTTTGGGGATACTAACATACGTCAATAGAAAATGGACGGAAAAGACTGGTTATCAAAGAAATGAATTGATTGATGGGTTTTCTATTTTTGATATTCTGAATGAAAATGACGCTCGTGAAGTGTTTGAACAAATTGAGGAGATACAAAAAAACGGGGTGTCAAATGACTATGAGTTCTATATTTCGCGTAAGAGTATGACTCGGTTTTCTGTTATTAATTATATGGCTCCAATATTACGCAAAGATGAGATTATTGGGTATAGAGGTATAATGGTTGATATTACGGACAGAAAAAAGGCTGAGAATATTATTCGTAATGCCAATACGTATTTGGAGAGACAAATTGAGCGTAAAACCGCAGTTTTGAATAAAGCAGTATCGAAACTAAGCGAAGAGATGCGTCATAAACAAGAAACAGAGATAAAACTACGCGATAGTGAGCTGAAATATCGGCTATTGTTCGAGAATATTCGCGAGCCAATTGTTTTATACGATTTAGATGGTAAGATACTGATGATTAATGGTATGGCAAAAGAAGTTTTTGGCAATGGCAGTCGGACATTAGTTGGCAAATCGGTATTTGATATTTTAGATGTCCAGACAAGTACCGATGTTTTGCATAATATTCAGCGCACCGCGACAACTTCTGTACCTTTTGATAATGAGATGTTTATCCGAATAAATAACAAAAAAAAGTGGTTTTGGTCGCGTTATCATCCCGTTATTGATACGAAGAGAAATTTAATGGGCGTTCAGGTAATTTCGCAGAACATAACAAAAAGAAAAAAAGCCGAACAACAACTCCAAGCCTCAGAGCATCTGTATTATACGACGGTAAATTCTATTTCAAATATTTTGTTTGCCGTAGATTATAATGAGAAAATTCTTTTGGTTAATGATGCTTTTTTGCAGTTTTTTGAAAAGCGCGACAAAAGTAGTAACGTTATTGGAAAGGTTGCCAGCGAGGTATTTCCAGATTATTATCATCAAGTGTTTGGTAATTTCAAGGAAATTTTCGTAACGGGTAATGAGGTAATGTACGAAACAGAAATACGAATTTCATCGGCAGTATCAATTTTTGAAGTCAGAAAAACGCCTGTGTTTAATGGCAAACGTGTTGTACGTGTGTTAGTTACGATAAATGATATTACTTTACGAAAACGAGTAGAGCAAAAAATACAACGGTCGGAAAAACAGTTAAGAGCTATTTTTGACAATAGCCTTCAGATGTTTGTCATTATTGATAAAAACTTAACAATTCAGGCGTATAACAAGCAGGCTACACAAAGTGCTTGGGTCTTTTTTGGGCGGTCTATACGGGTTGGTGCGCCGATTCAGAATTACATTATCGACGAAGAGCGTAACGGTTTTTTGCGCTGTTTGAAAATTGCCTTATCCGGCAAGCGTGTCCGTATCGAACGACAGTTGAAATATCCAAATCAGAGTAATCATTGGTTTGAGTTTCACTATACTCCAGTTCGTAACTCGGATAATCAGGTTGAATCTGTCTTTTTCAATGTTATCGACATAAACCAACGGAAACAAGCAGCCGAAGATGTGCGCCGAGCCTTGAAGCGTGAGAAAGAGCTTAACCAAATGAAATCTAGGTTTGTAACGACTGTTTCGCATGAGTTTCGTACTCCGTTAGCAGGCGTTAGGTCTAGCACTCAACTTTTGGAAAAATATCATTCGCGATGGGACGAAAATAGGAAAAAAATTGTTTTCAATAGAATTTATAACGCAATACATTTTTTGCTTCTCATGCTCGATGATGTTTCTGTGTTGGGTCAGCAAGCGGTAGAAAAACTTGCCGTTAACCGTAATCAGGTTGATATTGAGGCTTTTTGCATGCAAATTATTGAGGAAATGCACATCGCTATTGGAAAAAAAGTGCGAATAAGTTTCAAAAATCATCTTTCGACAAACTCTGTTTCTATCGACAAAAAGCTACTTCGCCATATTCTTATTAATTTGTTATCAAATGCAATTAAGTACTCGCCTGAAAATAAGATTGTTAAATTTGAATTATCTTCTTTTGAAGACAAGTTATTTTTTAGTGTAGAAGATAAAGGAATTGGTATTTTGCCTAAAGATTTGAAATATATTTTTGAGCCATTTCATAGAGGCGAAAATGTAAACAAAATAAAAGGTACAGGGCTTGGAATGTCGATTGTTAAACAATGTGTTGACCACCAAAATGGTACGATAGAAATATCGAGCAAACCAAACGAAGGGACAATTGTCGTTGTTGGCGTTCCGCTTATTTTAAACAAGGAGTTTTCGGAAATAGAAAAACCCTGTTAAACACTTAGCGCTTAGTAAAATAATAGAAAAAATTGTACTATGAATATTAAATAGTCATCGTATAAAAATGAAAACGGTTGTTTTTTTATATCATGCTGTTTATCAGGCGTAAGCAAATTTTTAATTTTTAATTCACCCAAAAATCGGCATGTTTCATAAGTAGTTTACAGTCAAAAAGTTCTTCTTGCGTACA
>JAOZMU010000170.1 GCA_029934165.1 Bacteroidales bacterium | reverse complement strand
ATAATAAACTGAAAAATCAACAAATTGTAATTTCAACAAAAACCGTTATAATCAGATATAAACAATTTGATAATCTACCTTTTTAATTAACGATATGTAAGTTATTGTGTATGATATTTTCAATGTATAAAAACATATTACTCTAATAATCAATATTTTCGCAAGTTTTACAAAGCGCTAATTTAAAAATGTCATACATATTGGCATGTGAATTAATTTTTTTATGAACAACCCACCTGCACATAGTTATTAACCTGTTCAAAAACCACAATTCAGGTTATAGCCTAACTACTGACTTTAATCCGTGGTTGAGGTCTGATTTTCAATCATTTGCGTAAGTTTTTCGATTTTATCGTTTAGGTCGTCAATTTTTGCTTCTATTTCATCGTTGTTGTCAATAACCATCGAATCGACAAAAATTGAGTTTACCAGCGAAACCCCAAGTATTCCGCCACTTATGACTATCGTAACAAAATAGGCTTTCACTAAAAACGCCTTAACAGGTGTTAATTGTAGTGCAATGGCATCTGGTATTTCGTACCAACCTTCGAGTGTAAAAATACGGAAAGTAGTGTAAAAAGAGCGCATCGGGTCTGCGAAATATTGCGGAGCATAATCTTTATAAAGATAGCAAGATAACACAGCAACAATAAACGTAAAAACACCCAAACCAACCAACACAAAAATTGATGTTTTGAGAGCCAAAATTACGCCATGGATAAGTTTTGAAATACCCGGAATGAACTTAAAGAAGCGGAAGAACTTGAAAATCCGCATGATACGAAAGACGAACAGAAAACTCAAAGACGCATATTCCAGAGGAATAAACATCACGACAATGGACGGAAACGAAAGTATGACCAACACAAAATCGAGCCGATTCCAGTGTGAGGCTATGTAACCGCGCCAACTAAAATGCTGAATTTTTATGATTGCCTCGACAATGAAAAGCAAAGTTATGCCGCTATCAATCAGGCTTATGTAGAACAAAAGCTCTTGGTCGTCATGCCGATAACCCTCGAAAAAAATCAGAATCGAGTTCAGAAGGATAATGTTCATAATGAACTTATCGTTCAGAAATAACCGTCTAATTACCGATAACCGTTTGCTTTTCATATAATTGCAATTTTCATATACAAGTTATTTATTAAAACTAACTTCGATTCTTCTGTTTTTGGCACGTCCAGATTCGCTGTCGTTAGGGCTGATTGGTTGCGCCATTCCTTTGCCATCGGTATAAATACGCGAGCCGTTAACTCCCTTAGATTCAAGATATTTCTTCAAGGAAATTGCTCTTCTTTTAGATAATTTCAGATTGTAAACCGCGTTGCCAACATTGTCCGTATGCCCAACAATTTTTATTGTCGAATTTGGTTTTTGATTCATTTGTTCAACTATCTTATTCAGAGCAGGATACGACGTTGGTTTTAGGTTATCGCTGTTTGTTGCAAAATGAATATTGTTGAGAACAAAAGGCTTTTCGAACTGAATTTCGCCAACTTCTCTATTTTTCAAATCGTCTATTTCGGCTTCTAACAAACGAATTTCTTGACGTAAACCACCAATCTTTGAAGTATCCGAAACATACGTATTTAGCTGAGATTTAAGCTTTTTGATTTGTTTTTCCATTTTCTTAATCTTACGCTCGCTATTTTCGCAACACTTGTCTTTTTCCAGTTTTTGCAAACGCCCATCAATACTCGTCGGACTATCGGCAAGCGACCGAAAAGCAGAAAAGTGTCGGTTGCTTTTGCTGCCAAAGAGATAACCAATTGATATTTCGTGACTTGCACCTGCTAAAGTTTGAATATCTGTTCCGCCAATTTCATACGAGTAATTCGCTATGAGCCTATCACTTATCTGCCCGCCAACAGAAAAAGCAAACGAGTTGTTCAGCCGATAGGTTGGCGCAAACCAAAGCATTTTTTTGTAATTTATCATAACCGAAGCCTCTAAAAGAAAAGGAGTTACCTCGTTGAAGCGAGCAACAATCACTGGCTCGACAACATATTCGCCCCGATTCAACTCAACCGGCATCGAAACATGCGCAAGATAGTGGCGCGTTGGCGTATATTGGTTTGCATCGTTTGTCCCAAAACGCGCATTTGTTGCAAAAAGGCGGGGCATTGCAAATCCGATGTGTAGTTTTTCCATCGTGTACAACACGCCCCAACCGACATCAAAAGCTGTCGCGCGCATATCGCTGATATTCAGCAACACAGGGTCTGTCATGGTTGGGGTTTTTATCGATTGCCTGTCGATATCTACGTGTAAAACGCCAGCCGAAACACCAAAACTCAACGACTGCTTTCTGTCGATGTTTAAATGATAACCATAAGACATTGAGGCATTTATGTTAGAAAACAATCCAGCCTGAAAATGCGAAACTCGACCACCAATTCCCATATTTTCTGACAGTGGTGCGCTCATTGTCAAGCCTTTGAGCAAAGGCGCGCCTGAAATTCCTGCCCAGTTCTGACGGTAGCCCGCAAATGCCTCAGTGTTTTGGTTCAATCCGGTGTACGCTGGCGAAAGCGAAAATCGGTTTATCAAATACTGATTGTCAATTGGGAGTTGTTGTGCAAGTGTCTCAAAAACAATGATTAACATGAATAATATAAATGTAAAATATTTATTTTGCATGATTTAAAATTTTCTTATTCTAACGTTTTTGTTGAAATTTCTGTTTTATGATTATCAATAAATTACATCGAAAATAATTTCTACTTGTGCAAGCAAAATCTAATATCACATAAATAATCAATTTTGTAACATGAATATTATCAGGCGTAAGCCAATTCGTAATCTATAAAAAAAGTCGCAAAATTGCAGCCGTGTTTATGATTTGTTTATTTTTCCAACAAAACTTGTTGCAGTTTCATCTTCAAATATAACAATTATCATCGGTAAGAGCCTTGCACTTTTAAATATTGAGATAAATAATTGCTATTCGACTGAATAACAAACAAATAATAATTGTTTCGGTTAATTTCGGCTTTACTCTAAAAAATGGCGGGAAAACATACTCGGTATAAATTCTTAACTAACAATTAATAACTAATTCTATGCGCTTGTGTGTTTTTTGAGCCGGAAGGACAACTTGATGATAATCAGAATTTTTGGGCGGCTTATATGTTTTCTGCTTCTATTCGGTGGGCTGTCATGCGTTTTGGCGTGGGCTTATTTTAGTTGCCACGCCAAAAATTGACTTGCATAAGTTATAAAAAAGCATAAACGTATTCTATAAAAACAGTCGAAGGCTGCGCTACAATCCATGCGACAAAAGAGCAATAAATTTCATTTCTATTAAGCGTTAGTTTCTAAAAACCAATCCATCGTTTTTTGCATCAACAATTATAGGTTTTTCGCGATTTATTACATCTCCAATTATTTTTTTCGATAATTCGTTCAATACATTTTTTTGCAAAGCTCGTTTTATCGGACGTGCGCCATATTGTGGCACAAAACCCTCATTAGCAATCCATTGGGCAGCTTTGTCAGTAAACGAAATTTCGACTCCATTTTGTGCCAGATTTTTTGTAATCTGCTCGAAATGCAAACCTACAATTTGTTTTATCTCCTTACGTGTCAAAGGAGTAAACATAATCAATTCATCAACTCTATTTAAAAACTCTGGACGAATATTTTTGCGCAATAATTCTAACACTTTACTCCGAGTTTTTTCTTGATTACTTTCGGAGTTTTCATTCAACATTTGTTTCTGAATAATATGCGACCCCAAATTCGAAGTCATTATTATTATCGTGTTTTTGAAATTTGCAATACGTCCCTTATTGTCCGTAAGTCGCCCTTCATCAAGCACTTGTAGCAGCGTGTTGAAAACATCAGGGTGCGCTTTCTCAATTTCGTCCAGCAAAACAACCGAGTACGGTTTCCGACGCACCGCCTCTGTCAATTGTCCGCCTTCGTCGTATCCAACGTATCCCGGAGGCGCGCCAATAAGTCGCGATGTTGAGTGTCTCTCCTGATACTCAGACATATCTATTCGTGTAATCATGTTTTCGTCGTCGAAAAGAAACTCGGCAAGCGCCTTTGCAAGCTCTGTTTTGCCCACTCCTGTTGTTCCCAAAAAAATAAACGAACCGATAGGGCGTTTTGTATCCTGCAAACCCGCACGGCTACGTCGGACAGCATCGGCAATAGCCGTTATTGCTTCGTCTTGCCCCACAACGCGTTTGTGAAGCTCGTGTTCAAGGTTCAACAGTTTTTCTTTTTCGCCAAGCATCATTCGCGTAATCGGTATGCCTGTCCAGCGCGAAACAATTTCTGCAATATCCTCATCATCAACTTCTTCTTTGATGATAAATTCGTTTTCTTGTTTAGTTTTAAGCTCTTCCCGAAATTTTACTAATAAAGTTTCAGCAGCAACAAGTTTTCCGTAACGTATTTCAGCTACAAGACCATAATCGCCATTTCTTTCGGCTTGTTCGGCTTCAAATTTATAGTTTTCTATATCTTGTTTTGCTTTTTGTATGTTAGAAATAATGTTTTTTTCGCCTTGCCACTTTGCGTTAAATTCATTGCGTTCATCGTTCAATTGCGCCAACTCTTTTTCAACATCTTCTTGTTTGGAGGAATATTGCTCTCTTTTCAATGCTTCGCGCTCAATTTCTAATTGCATAATTTTACGCTGAATTTCATCGAGTTTTTCGGGGACAGAGTTCATTTCCAACCTCAACTTTGCTGCCGACTCGTCAATCAAATCTATTGCTTTGTCGGGCAAGTGGCGGTCTGTTATGTATCTGTTAGACAGCTCGACAGCAGCAATTATTGCTCCATCGGTTATGCGTACTTTGTGGTGAGTTTCGTACCTTTCTTTGAGTCCTCGAAGAATCGAAATCGCGCTTAAAATATCTGGTTCTTCAACTAAAACTGTCTGAAAACGTCGTTCTAACGCTTTATCTTTCTCAAAATATTTTTGATATTCTGTTAAAGTAGTTGCACCAACGGCTCGCAATTCGCCACGCGCAAGAGCTGGT
This sequence comes from Bacteroidales bacterium, assembly GCA_029934165.1. Classification (GTDB taxonomy): domain Bacteria; phylum Bacteroidota; class Bacteroidia; order Bacteroidales; family JAOZMU01; genus JAOZMU01. The sequence continues at coordinate 2,080 of JAOZMU010000170.1, read as the reverse complement.
TTTAAGATGTTTGCGGCATCCATCGCACCTTCGCCTTTTCCGGCTCCTACCAAAGTGTGAATTTCATCAATGAAAAGAATAATTTCGCCGTCGGCACTAACAACATCATTTACAACCGATTTCAGGCGTTCTTCAAATTCGCCTTTGTATTTTGCTCCAGCAATCAGTGCGCCCATATCCAAGGAGAATATGCGCTTGGATTTTAAGTTTTCTGGTACATCGCCGCGAATAATTCTGTGCGCCAAACCTTCAGCAATAGCGGTTTTTCCTACTCCGGGTTCACCAATTAGTATCGGATTATTTTTTGTGCGACGCGACAAAATCTGGAGTATCCGTCGTATTTCGTCATCACGCCCAATAACGGGATCGAGCTTCCCTGTGCGTGCCATGTCGTTCAAGTCGATTGCAAAACGCCCAAGCGCGTTATATGTGTCTTCGGCGGTTTGGCTATTAACTTTCGAGCCTTTTCGCAGCTCATCAATAGCTTTTCGTAGGTTTTTGTCGGTAATTCCGGCATCTTGCATCATTTCCGAAATACTGTCGCCAACGGGCAAAAGTGCGAGTAAAAGATGTTCTATGGAAACAAATTTGTCTTTGAACTCGCTTGCCAATAGTGTTGCTTTTCCGAGTGCAGAGTTTGCATTTGGCGAGTAATAACTGCCTCCACCAGAGACTTTTGGATACGACTCGATGATTTTATCAAGAACGATTTGGATTGTTGAACTTGATGTGTTGAGTTTTCCAAATAAAAAGGTGATAACATTCTCATCTACTGATATTATTCCCTTTAATAAATGTCCTGTCTCGACAGCCTGATGACTGTTTCCTTGCGCAATTTGAATAGCTTTTTGGACGGCTTCTTGCGATTTAATGGTATAGTTATCTAAGTTCATATTCGTTTTTATTTAATAGGTTTTGTTTTTTCTGTCTGCTTCTGTTCAAATATTTTGCCATTTATAAAAACAGACATTTTGACGTACTTTTATTGTAAAACTGCGGCAAAATAACATGCGTATAAATCACAGAAGTTAGAACTTCAATCATAACACATTAACATTAAACACATTAAATGATAGGTGAATGTAATTTGTAAAATTATTCAGTCTGTAAATAATCCATTGATTTCTCCAAATCCAATAAGTATTTGATTTGGCGGCATTCCTTGTTTATATTTTTATATTAAAACCGTAGGCTTAGTATGTTTTTAGCCACTAATATCAATCATGGGGGAAATAAAATAAAAATTCAGGTAAATACCGCAGGCATGATATATTATATTGATATGCAAAACATTACATACATCATGTCATGTCATTCTTACGGAATTTCAGGTTTTGTTCAATTTTTACCTGCGATTAACACATCATGCCTACGGTATTATTAAATAAGAACAAAACTATTAAAGTCAAATTCGGTCAGAAATCAACTATCTTCTTGATTTTCAAGAGTTAATTAGTCTTTAATATATCAAAAAAATGAATTTTACAAACTGCACAATTTTATATGCAAAATAGCAAAACTGACAGTGTCGTTCCTCCTAGTTTAACTCAATTCTTTTTCTGAAATTTTACAAAGTAAATCAAATTCATTTTTTAAATCATATACAAATTGTCGCAAAATATTGTATTTTTGTGCTAAGTTTGTTACTTAGTAACACAGAAAAACAATGCAATACAAGCGATTTTCATACGCTTTTTAGTAGTTAAGTTCGGACGATGAGACGAACTACTTTGGTTCTATGGTAGAACGTTGTTGGTTAATAAATTTTCTGTTTGGTTTAATATTTGTTATGCTGCTATATTTCTTATAACAAGGCGATTACATAAATATTTTTTATGTAAATTTCTGAGGAATAATTTTTATTACAGAATTTCTATATATTGCAAATCATTTCAAAATTGTTAAGATGTACATTATCAGTACTTACGCAATAATCTAAAGTCCTATGCCAAAATTGAAATTCAATACCAACAATATTCTTCCATAGAGCCACTACTTTTAAATAAAAATTTTCTGTTCTTCTTGTCTCAAGTTTCTGACTTCGCCCTTACAACTTGATATTTAACACATTGCAAAGAAC
>JAOZMU010000169.1 GCA_029934165.1 Bacteroidales bacterium | reverse complement strand
CATGTAAGTACTCTTACAAAAGTTCTTACGCTTTTTATTAACCTAAGTTGTTAATTCATAGCTTAAACGTTTCATAAAAAATAGGTCTTAGACTTTAGGAGCAAATTAGAAAGTAAACTACTGCTCGATTTCGCAAAAAGGGTTTATTTCCGAAAATTTTAGACGTTGTTCGTTTGATATTGATGTTTCGCAGCAAATAATTTTACGTAATTTTGTCAATTCAAATAGCGGGCTAATATCTGTTATCGAAGTTTGCGAAATATCAAGACTTTTCAATAATTGTAATCCACACAATGGCTCTAACGAAATAACGTTTGAGGTTGAGCAGTCGAGAATTTTTAATTTAGTTAAATTACGAATTGGCTCAATACTTTCGATTTTTGAAGAACAATTTAATTCCTTCAAATTAACTAAGTTTGAAATCGGCTCTAATGTTGTTATCAAAGTGTTTGAGCAACTGAGTTTTTTCAAATTCACCAATTCAGAAATTGGTTCTAGGTTTTCAATTTGAGTGTTTGAGCAATATATTCGTTGGAGATTAGTCAATACGCTTAGTGGTTCGAGCGATTTTATTTCAGAGTTGTTAGTTATGCTTAATTCTTTTATTTCAAAAATCCTAGAATAATCTACATCTTCGCTTTTTCGGTTTCGTGTAACTTCTTTGTGAATAACTTTTTTCCAAGCTTCGTTTAGACCTTCGAAAAAGGAAATTTCCGATTGGTGCGTGTTTTCTTCTTTTGCTGTTGTTTTGAATTTTTTAATAGTCGTATTCAGCTGAATATCATCATAATACTTACTAACAATCTGACCAAAAGTTAGTTTTACTCTATGCTCTTCCTGTTCAATGGTGCGTTCATCGATAAGCTTTTCGTCCATTTTTAGTGATAACTCTTGAATATCTATTGCTAAATTAATAAGTTGCTGGTGCAATTTTTTAGTTTGAGAGTTCGATTTCTCAGAAAGTTCGGCAATTATTGATTTAATTGTCTGGACAGAAAGCTGGTTTAGTTCGGTTCCGGAAAGTTGTTTCATGTTTTAACTATTAAGATAACTAAGTATTTGACTTAGTGTTTTGGTTAGAAAGGCTCATCACATTGTTGAATGACAATAGCATAAGTTAGTAAAATATACATTTGTTTCTTAAATTACAAAAGTACCAATTTTTTTTGTTACTATCGTATAAAATTTAGTGGAGCTTTTGAGTTTTTTTTGCAATGCAAAGCAAGCAAAAACAGACCAACCAAGCTTATGATATGTATTTGTATTCAGTTTTATTACCATTTTGTTTCATCGTATTTTATCAAGTAAGATATTATTTTCAATATCATTTATATTTTCTGTTTGTTCTTTTACATTCTTAGATATTTTATATTAAGCACTCTTACAAAAGTTCTTACGCTTTTTATTAACCTAAGTTGTTAATAGTAAGCTAAAACATTTCATGAAAATTAGGTCTTAGACCTTAGTTGGACTAAAAACTATATATTTTTTTATCTATTAGACTTTGGACAAAAAAGTAATTTGATTTGAAACCCTGTATTTTGTATATTATGAATGAAAAAAATAAAACTATCACATTATTTATACTCAACTAAATCAACGAACTTGTTGCTAATACATAATTAATCATGAGCGTTTGTTTCAATTTCAATCTTATTGAAATCACCTTTTTAATTCGTTGAAAATCAGATAAGTGCCTTGCACTTTTTAATATTTAGACGACGATTTACTATTTGACTGAAAATCAGCAACAAACAGCAAATAATGATATAGGTTAATTTAATCTTCGTTTTAGATGGACGGACACAATTTAGAATAGTGGTTTTTATTTTGCAAAACCAACAAATATTCCTACACTTGCATCAAATTTAAGGTTTCGCTTTGCGAATTAATAAGGAATCCGGTTAAAGTCCGGAGCTATCCCCGTAGCTGTAAGCCCTTTACACTTTTATCATCCTCAATGCCACTGTTGTTTAATCCAATGGGAAGGCGCGATAAAAGTTGGGTAAGCCAGAAGACCTGCCTATAAATAAAAACTATTCGGAAGCTTTCGGTGGAAAAGCACAGAATTTGAGAGCATACCATTATTACCTTCTCATTTTCAACGCCTTGAATGCGAACTTCCTTTTTTTTATTAACTTTAATAATTAAACAAAATGGAACGTTTTTTACAAATTTGTCTCATCGTGCTTTTTGCGCTGATAGGGACGGCAACCAAAGCGCAAATCGCATTTGAAGATGTCGAAGTCGAAAATTGGGTTGGCACAGGCTCAAACAGCACAATTTTAGTAATAGATTTCAACGAAGGAACTGGTCCACAGTCGTTTGCATGGGGCATCAACTTCGATACAGAAACCATTACTGGCGAGGAAATGCTAAACACAGTATCCAGTAATGATGCGAATTTTACATATACAGGAAGCGGATATGTAAGTAGTATAGAGTATTTTGATGGGATAATTACTCACACAACACCAGAAGTTGGTTGGTTCTCGACATGGAGTGCAACAAATGGCGAAGACTGGGCAACAAATAATGGAATTGCAGATGTTTTTTCAGATGGTACTTGGCTGGGTGTTAATTACTTGCCAAATCACAATTGGCCTGGAGACGCACCTTTTGTTCCAATTTCTGCGCCACAAACAGCCGAAATTTCGTTCGCAAATTACGGAATTGAAGTTTACGAACACAGTTTGCTTTTGACGCTTACCATCAACAAAATCAACAACTTTGCCGATGCCGTAACAATTGAATATCAAGTCGAGAATGGCGATGCTGAAAATGGAGTTGATTTTGCTTGCGAATCAAGCAACGTAATTAGCTGGTTGGCAGGCAATAGCGATGCTAAAACCATCGAAATTCAAATACTGTCAGACGATTTATTCGACGAAGCAAACGAAACATTCACCGTTTCGCTTGCAAGCAACGATGGTTCTGCATCGTTTGTAAGTGGTGCAACTAACACAGTTACAATCATTAACACTTTTGCACCACCAGCAAACAATGCCGGAACAACAGCCATACCACACGATAGTCAATTATTTGTTGCTTGGGGAGAATCTCCAACCATTGAGCGCGGTTTTATTGATATTGCAGACGAATCGCAAGGACTTGCCACTTATGGTACAGAAGCCAATGGAGGTGGCGAACCAAACGGAACGGTAGTCAGCTTAGGCGATGGTGGTTCAGCTACTTACGAGTTTGCAACATCAATTTTTAACGGCGAAGGCTTTGATTTTGCGATTTTTGAAAACGCATTCGATTATAATTACCTTGAACTTGCATTTGTAGAGGTTAGTTCTGATGGTATAAATTACGTGCGGTTTCCATCAACATCGCATACGCAAAACACCACTCAAATTGACGGTTTTGGAGAATTAGTTCCAGAATTAATACACAATTTGGCTGGAAAATACGAGGCAAATTACGGCACACCATTCGACCTCGAAGACTTAGCAGATAATAGTAATATCGACCTAAGCAATATAACCAATATCCGTATCATTGATGTTGTTGGCAGTATAAATCCACTACATGCAAGCTACGATGCACAAGGAAACATAATCAACGACCCCTATCCTACTCTATTTGAGTCGTCTGGATTTGATTTAGATGCAATTGGAGTAATGTATAAAAACTTGCTTTCCATTAGTGATTTTTCTAATATTGCTGATGTGTATATTTACCCAAATCCGACCGCTGATTTTATTAATATTTCGGAACTGAAATCGACAACCAAATATCAACTTATTGACATTAATGGTAGGATTATTGTTGCAGGTGTAGCTAATAATGCGACAGAGAAAATTAATATCTCAAGCCTTACTAATGGAGTTTATTTTCTACAAATTACAACTGACGAAGCGACAAAGACTGAAAAAATCCTAAAAATTTAGTCGTCATTTCAAATTACTGTCGGTGTGGTTTTCAAGCCATATCGACAGTAGTGAACACAACCAGAAAAAATGTCGTTTTTTCACACGCCTATTAATAAACCTTCATGTTATCAAAATATAAACTCTTGATTGTAAGTATATTTGTTTGTTCAAATTTTAATTTGCTTGCACAAACATATATTCTGGACTCAATAGAAATAGAAACAATATCTGTTTCTGCAACCCGAATTTCAACAAATGCTGGTTTCAAACAAATGCAAATTGATTCAGCAGTTTTGGCAGATTACAAACACACAAGCATTGCTCAATTACTGTCAGAAAATTCTCACATACATATTAAAACTTATGGTCATGGCGGGCTTGCAACTTCGTCATTTCGCGGTACAAATGCAACACACACTCAGGTTTCGTGGAACGGGATTGGAATAAATTCGCATATGCTCGGGCAATCCGATTTTTCGCTAATTCCGGCAAATTTGATTGACGAGGTAACGTTATTTCATGGAGGCACCGCAAACGCCGAACATTCGGGGGCGCTTGGTGGCACAATAAATTTGTCGAATAAACCAAATTGGAAAAACAAAATCAATGCAAATATTGGATTGGGTTTTGGTAGTTTTGGTACTTATTCTCAATCTGTTACGTTTGGAATTGGAAAGAATAAATTTCAATCAAAAACACGAATTTTTAATCAAAATTCAGCCAACAGTTATGAATATTCTGATGAAATTTCTATCCATGATTCTACAATCACACAAACCCGCAAAAATGCTGATTTTCAGCACATTGGAATGATTCAGGAGTTGTATTATCGTCATAATTTAGAAAATCTATTCTCTGTTAAGATTTGGTTACAAGACTCAAAAAAAAACATTCCCGGACCAATTGGTACAACGACAAGTAACAGAGCAGAATCGCAGAATAACTTGATTTACAGAGCAATTGCCCAATGGAAAATTCTTTTCGCAAATTCTAAATTAGAAACATCTGCAGCTATCGTGCGTGATGATTTAACATACAAATTAGATTTTGCAGAATCCGAACTTGGCGATATAAATAACAGTAACTCAGCACTTAGCGCGATAGGTAAATTGTCTTACTCGCACGAAATTTCGGATAAAACACAACTCGTTGTCAATCTTACAAATCATTGGAGTCAAGTAGATTCTGAAAATTATAATCAGATTAAAACCAGAAACTTAGGTTCAATTTCCGTTTCTGTTACACAAAATTTTTGGCAACGTCTTCAAATATATTCTATGCTCAAGCAAGAAATTGTAAATGAGGAATTTACGCCAATAATTCCATCACTGGGACTTGAGCTGAAACTTCATCGAAACAAAGAAATTTACTTAAAATCTAATATCACAAAAAATTATCGCCAGCCTACGCTTAACGACTTATTTTGGAATCCTGGTGGTAACATAAATCTACAAAACGAAGAGGGGATAACAAGTGAATTAGGTCTTGATGTTCAACGAATTTATGCAAGTAAATTTATGAACCTATCCGGCGAACTGACTACGTACTATAATAGTATCGAAAATTGGATTTTATGGCAGCCTTCCGAGTTCTATTATTGGACACCAAGAAACGTGAAAAATGTCAAAGCATTTGGATTTGAGGCAAGTATAAAGGTCAGTACGATTATTAAAAAGAGTAAAATTACCATTGAGACTTTTTACACATTTACCTCGACAAAAAACACAAAACCAGCTTTTGAAAACGATAACAGTGTTGATAAACAGCTTATTTACATACCTTTGCATAAAGCAAATGGAAATATACGCATTAATTTATCGGAATTTATTTTGAGCTGGTCGTTACAATACACAAGTTGGCGATTTACTAATATCGACAATACTCAATTATTACCTGCCTATTCTACTCAAGATATAAATTTTTTATGGCATAAAAATATCAATCGCCTAAAAATAGGATTAAGCCTTAGGATTGAAAATGTCTTCAATAAAAAATTTGAATCCCAACAATACTACCCAATGCCCGGTAGGTATTTTCACTTTTCGATTAATTTTAGTTACCAAAAATAATTCTTTAAATTACTGTTGGTGTAGCTTGAAACCACGCCAACAGTAGTAAAACAAGCGGAAAAGACCGTAATCCGCCAAAAAAATCTGTTTATCATTACGCTGTCGTGTTTATCCACAAAAATACGTGTTTTGTTTTTTATGAATAAACCCTGATTAAAAGATGAGTATTACATTATTTTATTTTTCCATTAACCATTTACGAGCTTTTTGTTCACTATCAAAATATGCCTGTGTAAATCCCTCTCCAGTTTTTTCTTCCATTGTTTGTTCTATTGACATTTGTATTATTAAATCTTCCGGCATTAAAAAAGCCATCCGTTTAATAATATTTTTATATCTCGGAAAAATATTATTGTTAATCCATTCTTGAACATCTGGAACAATTGAATATTTCATATCAAGAAGATACACTAATTCTCTTTCAGGTTTATATTTTTCGCATTTTTTTGCAAAAACGAGCATCTCTTTTTTAAAGTCTTCTGTTTCCATCTCTTCTGTTGCAGATAAAAACTTATCAATAATCAAAGAATTTTCTTTTTCGTAGATTATTTCTACGTAATTACTTGTGTGTAAAATCATAATTTATTATTTTTATGTTCTGAAATTTCTTGTTTATTTACATATTTAATAATCACATTTTCTTTTTGTAAATCACCAATTTTAAACCAATAAATACCCAAATTCAAACCGATTGGATTGACCTGTGTTTGCAAAAAACAGGTCAAATTTGGATTAACATCTGATGTCTTTTAAAAGGCATCAAATAACCAGATACAAATACCTTTTTTCAAAAACAACCATAACTATGCGCAATTAGGAAGAAAAATTGCAAACTACTTTTAGTAGGTTATGAAAGATGCAGATTTTGTTGATGTTTTTCTTGTCATTTCTGCATTTTGATAGTTTGAATTTATCATAGCAAGCATTTCTTCCATTGAAGTCGCATCTGAAACGGCTGTTGCTATGTCGTTTATATGCAAAATAATTTCCCTCTTTTTCCGTTTCCTGTTTTTGCGGTTATGTATATCTATCTACTTGACTATAAAATAAAACAAAAGTACAAATTAAATCAACCAAATTTGAAGATTTGGGCTACCAGTCTAAAGTTGGACACCCCTGTTACTTAACCAGTTAGCTTT
>JAOZMU010000168.1 GCA_029934165.1 Bacteroidales bacterium | reverse complement strand
TTTAGTTTTAGTTAGGAATTTTAATGGCTTACTTTATTAAATTCATTTTACTAGGTTGAATTAAGTTGCTACTTCGTGGCGAATTTCAATAATTAAAACTGTTTTTTTACTGTTGGTGTAGCTCGAAGTTACACCGATAGTTGTGTCAATTTGTTTGCTACGAAGGCGTTTTGCGACCGAGATTGTAGCGCAGTCTTCGACTGTTTTTATAGGATACGTTTTTGCTTTTTTCCAACTTATGCAAGTTAATTTTGGCAGAGCTACCGAAGGAAGCTTCTGCGTTGACATTGCCAAAAACGCATGGCACAAGGCAACCACAAGCGAAAAGCACGATAAGCCGCCCAAAAAAACATGTAAATATTTATTTTCAATGTCAATATCAATGCAAAATTTTTTGGCTCTATGGAAGAATATTGTTGGTATTGAATTTCAATTTTGGCATAGGACTTTAGATTATTGCGTAAGTACTGATAATGTACATCTTAACAATTTTGAAATGATTTGCAATATATAGAAATTCTGTAATAAAAATTATTCCTCAGAAATTTACATAAAAAATATTTATGTAATCGCCTTGTTATAAGAAATATAGCAGCATAACAAATATTGAACCAAACAGAAAATTTATTAACCAACAACGTTATACCATAGAACCAATTTTTTTATTGAACAAGCCCTGTTTTTAATTGTTACTTATCCGTATGTTTTATAGTTTTATGGTATTGAAAATAAAGTTGGTTATTGGACGCAATTGAACGGCTTTTTCTGTCTTAACATTCTACTAATTAAGGTTTTACACAATTATATTTACGATGAAAAGAATAGGATTATTATCTGATACACACGGATTTATTGACGACAAAGTATTAAAATTCTTTGCTGAATGCGATGAGATATGGCATGCTGGCGATATTGGTTCTGATGATGTTATGGTGAAACTATCGGAAGTGGCTACGGTTCGGGCGGTGCATGGCAATATTGATAACAATATAATGCGTAAAATATACCCACAGCATCAACGTTTTGATTGTGAAAATGTGAGTGTATGGATTACGCATATTGGCGGCTATCCCGGGCGTTATGACCGACTTGTTCGTCCTGAAATATTTGAGAAGCCACCAAAGTTATTCATAAGTGGACACTCTCATATACTGAAAGTTATCAATGATAATAAGTTGAATTTATTGCACATAAATCCTGGTGCTGCGGGTAAAAATGGGCTTCATCAGGTTCGCACTGCGGTTCGATTCATAATTGATAAAGCCGACATAAGAGACTTTGAACTTCTTGAAATTGATAGAAGATAAACTAATTGAGAATTGGCTACCACTTGAAAATAAGAGTTTTATGTAATCTGAAAGGTAAATTATTTAACCTAATTGAGTGTAAGTACATGGTCAATAAATATTCGTGTTGTGCCGATGGCATTTCTGTAATTGTCTTATTATCAACCCACGATTATTTTGAAACTACACCGACAGTGGTGAACACAGTGAATTGATGTTGCAAAAGAAAAAGAGAGATTTGTAAGGTTATGTTTAAAGTACTTTCTATTTTTGCGATAAGCACATAATGCTATTTATTAGGAAATGTATTTTATTTATTTTCAAGTTAATAACGTCTCGAAAAGTGTTGATTATTTTTGTATGCGTATTTATTTATTAATTTAAAGTTAGAACAAATGAAGAAATTAGTGCCAATTTTTTTGCTTGCATTTTTTGCTTGCAATCCTGCCAAACAGGATAAAAATGAGGGACTTGACTACCCCAAAACTGCTACGGTAGATACTGTTGACGAGTATTGGGGAACATCGGTTGCAGACCCATATCGTTGGCTCGAAAACGACAATTCTCCAGAAACAAAAGAGTGGGTTAAAGCTCAAAATGCTGTTACGGGAGCTTATTTGGACTCGATTCCGTTTCGCGAAAAAGTGCGTAAACGCCTGACAGACATTTGGAATTATGCCCGACAAGGTGTTCCTTTCAAACGTGGCGATTATTATTTCTTCTCGAAAAATGATGGCTTGCAAAACCAAAGTGTTTACTACATGACAAAAGTGCTGGGTGAAAAGCCTACCATTTTTTTTGACCCTAACAAACTTTCCAACGATGGAACTGTTGCACTGAGCGGATTTAGCTTCTCTAACGATGCAAAATATATTGCTTATCAAATTGCTCGTGGTGGCTCGGATTGGAACGAAATATTTGTTCGCAATGTAGAGACAGGCAAGGACTTGGACGACCATTTGAAGTGGATAAAATTCTCCGGTTTGGCATGGCATAAAGATGGATTTTTTTACAGCCGATACCCAGAACCAATTGAGGGTCAGGAACTTTCGCAGAAAAACGAAAACCATAAAGTTTATTACCATAAACTTGGAACAGAGCAAAGTGCCGACAAAGTGGTTTTCGAGGATAACGAAAATCCGCAACGCACCGTAACTACCTCTACAACAGACGATGAAGAGTTTTTATTTGTTTTTCAAAGCGAATCTACAAGTGGCTCGAAAGTATTTTTCAAGGATTTGCGCGACCCAAAATCTGAATTTGTAACGCTTGCAGACACTTTTGCTTATGACTACAATATTATAGATTATGCTGACGGACGTTTTCTTGTGATGACAAACGAAAAAGCACCACGTTTCCGCCTTGTAAGCATCGACCCTAACAACCTTGACCGCAAGGCTTGGCAAGAAATTTTGCCCCAATCGAAATCCGTTCTTGAGAGCGTTTCTCTCGCTGGCGGAAAAATAGTAGCGTCCTATCTGAAAGATGTTCATAGCGTTATTGAGATTTATGATTTTGAAGGAAAATTTCTCGGCAATGTAGAGCTTCCAGGCATTGGCTACGTTGCTAGTTTCTCTGGCAAGAAAAAAGAAACTACGGCTTTTTATTCGTACACATCGTACACAACTCCGCCGATGGTGTATAAATTTGACTTTAATGAAAATAAATCGGAAGTATTTTTCCAGTCAAAAGTAGATTTCGACCCTTCGCTTTACGAAACAAATCAGGTTTTTTATAAAAGTAAAGACGGAACAAAAATTCCGATGGAAATAATACATAAAAAAGGTATTAAATTCGATGGAACAAACCCTACTTTGCTTTATGGTTATGGCGGTTTTAATGTAGTTTATGAACCAAGTTTCCGTATCGACCGTGCTTTATGGCTTGAGAATGGCGGTATTTACGTAAATGCACACATTCGTGGCGGTGGCGAATATGGCGCAGAGTGGCACAAGGGTGGCATAAAAATGAAGAAACAAAATGTTTTTGACGATTTTATTGCAGCAGCCGAATATTTAATTGAGCATAAATTTACCTCGAAAGAAAAACTCGCTATTCTTGGTGGCTCAAACGGCGGACTACTTGTTGGCGCAGTTGTAAACCAACGTCCAGACCTTTTCCGAGTTGCTTTTCCGGCAGTTGGTGTTTTGGATATGCTTAGATACCACCTCTTTACGATTGGCTGGGCTTGGGCTGGCGACTACGGACGCAGCGACGACAGCAAAGAAATGTTTGAGTATTTATACAAATATTCGCCACTTCATAACATAAAAAAAGATATTGATTATCCAGCAATTATGATAACAACTGCCGACCATGACGACCGTGTCGTTCCGGCGCATTCTTTCAAATATGCTGCAAAAATGCAAGCTACGTACAAAGGTTCGAACCCGATTTTGATTCGTATTGAGTCGCAAGCCGGACACAGTGCAGGCAAACCAACATCAAAACGCATCGAAGAAGCTACTGATATGTGGTCTTTTACGTTTTATAATATGGGAATAACTCCCGAATTAAAATAGTATTTGTGGAATATTTAAAAGCAATAAATAAAAAAAGCTGAAACAGTTATTGTTTCAGCTTTTTTATTATCGGCTTTTTTTACTTGCGTAAAGTATGCGCTGCACTTGCTTGCGCCGTAGGCATTATCAGCATATCATTGACATTGACATGCGGTGGACGCGTAGCTGTAAACAGAACAGCCTCGGCAATATCGTTGGCATAAAGTGGTATTAGTCCGTCATATACGCTTGCCGCTTTTTCCTCGTTGCCATCGTATCTAACGACAGAAAATTCGGTTTCTACCATACCCGGACAAATAGACGTAACCTTAATTCCGTGTTTCAACATATCAATACGCATTGCCTTAGTGATAGCATCGACAGCGTGTTTTGTTGCGCAATAAACATTTCCATTCGAGTAAACTTCTTTTCCGGCAATTGAAGCAATGTTTATTATTTGTCCGGATTTGCGAGCAACCATTTTTGGCATAATTTTACGCGAAACATACAAAAGACCTTTTACGTTAGTGTCAATCATAGTGTCCCAGTGGTCTGTTTCGCCAGCATCAATAGTAGAAAAACCTAACGCAAGACCTGCATTATTCACCAATAAATCAATCTGTTGCCATTTTTTTGGCAAACTATCAATTGCATCTACAACTTGCTTTTGAATACGGACATCAAAAGATAGTATTTGTGTTTTTGCATTAGTTTCTTTTTGTAATTCATTAGCTAATTCACGTAATCGGTCTTTGCGTCGCCCCGTAATAATGACATCAAAACCATTATTCGCCAAAATTTTTGCGGTAGCCTTTCCAATTCCGGCTGTCGCTCCTGTTATTAAAGCTATTTTATTCATAAGTCTCAGACTAGGTTTTATTGATAAACACTTAGTATTATTTGTTTATTGCTTTTCATGCACAAAATCAAAATATAGTTGTTGGGTATATTTTATATAATTATTGAATGTATTTCAGTTTATGTATGTTAAAAAAAGTCCAACTTGCGAGTCAGACTTTTATTTACTAGCTGATTGTAAACCAATTATCAAAATCTATTGGTTTACGTCTTTTAGTATATTTGTAGAAATATTCGCCTGCCTTTTTACAATAATCGTAATCTTGTACCCACTCTTCATGGCTTTTTATCGTTGTCTCTAAAGCATTTAGAGTATATTCTAGTTCTCTGTCTGTCATTGTTGGATGAATTGATAAACGCACCCAACCGGGTTTTTCGGATAAATCGCCACTGTCAATTTTTTTTGTAATGCTGTTTGATGTTTCCTTATCGACATGCAAAAGATAATGTCCGTAAGTGCCAGCACATGAGCATCCGCCACGAATTTGAACTCCAAAACGATCGTTCATTAAACGAACAATTAAATTGTGATGTACGTTTTCGACATAGAAAGAAATTACACCTATTCTGTCGGTATGATTTTGTGCTAAGATGTGTAATTTTTCTATCGTTAGCATTTTTGCGAATGCCTTAGTGAGTAATTCTTCTTCCCGCAAACGGATATTTTCAACGCCCATCTCTTCTTTCAATCTAATACACAAGGCTGCCCTGATTGCTTGCAAAAAACCCGGCGTGCCACCATCTTCACGTGTCTCAATATCCTCAATGTATTTATACTCATTCCAGCGATTTGTCCAACTTACAGTTCCTCCACCAGGGTGGTCTGGGACAGTGTTTTTATACAGGCATTTATTGAAAACAATAACTCCAGAACTACCCGGACCACCAAGGAATTTATGAGGCGAAAACATCACAACATCAAGACGTTCCAACTCATTTTCTGGGTGCATATCAATATCAACATAAGGTGCAGAAGCCGCAAAATCGATGAAACAATATCCGCCGTTTTCGTGCATAACTCTAGCAAGCTCGTAATAATTTGGTTTTATTCCTGTAACGTTGCTAGCCGCCGAAAATGCTCCAATTTTTAATTTCCTGTTTGCATACTTCGTAATTTCACGACGTAGGCAATTAGAACAAACCAACATATCTTCATCTGGCTCCAGAATTATCACATCTGCAATAGTTTCCAGCCAAGATGTATGATTTGAATGATGCTCCATGTGGGTTATAAAAACAACGGGACGGTTATCGTTTTGAGGTGGACAAAGCTCTGCAAATTGTGTCAACTGTTCGGATACTTTCAGCCCCATAATACGTTGCAACTTATTGATTACTCCAGTCATACCAGAATCAGTCGTCAGAATAACATCTTCGCTATTTGCGTTGATATGTTTCTTTATGATTTGGTGCGCACGGTGATATGCCAGAGTCATTGAGACACCAGTTTCACTAGCCTCAGAATGGGTATTTCCTACCATAGCACCAAAAACATTTGTCATTTTTTCCTCAATAGGCGCGTACATTCTGCCACTGGCAATCCAATCGGCATAAATCATCTTTTTTGCTCCGAATGGAGTCTCAAATTCTGCATTAATTCCAACAATATTTTTTCGGAATGACTCGAAATACGATTCAAGATTTTGCATAATAAATTACATTTAAAATTACGTTACAGCCTGATACTCAATAGGTTAATGTGTTCTCTTGCAAAAGTTTTGCGCTATATTAACGTAAGTTGCTAATAGACAATCGAAAAGTAATATCATTTGCAAGATATAAAAAAGGTTTCCTAAGTTAAGGATTTGTTAACTTGTTTACGCAAACCTTAGAAACCCGATAAAAAACATCTGCTTCCTCTCCAAAAAGCTCGACCGAAGTATCATCTAATTTATCGACAAAAAGCCCGTTGTGCTCACCATACAAAAAGCTATGTCCGTGAGTATCAGTAAATAAAAAACTTATAGCTAAATTTTCCTTTTTTGCTAATTCAAAAAACGGTAGCAAACTTATATCTACGTCTAAATGAAGCTCTTGCGTAACTTTAGAGATACCTCTTTTTCGCTCTACAATACTCGGACTTTTTTTTAGTTTTACTTCAACAAAACTCTCGTCTTTTTTTAGTGAAATATCATTAATCAACCCAGTTTTATCTCCGGTAATTTTCTGAATATTACGCTTATATGCAGCAAAAAGTTGCTCGTGCTCTTTGTTGTAAATTCCGATTTTAATTTCTTCCTCTTCCGAAATATTACCAATTATTAATTCTCTATCTGCTTTTTTTATCGAAAAAAGGCTTTTAATAAAATTTAACATAGCTATATTTTTTCATGTTTTTTTATATATACTTCTCATAATCAACAAAGTAAGCAAACTGTGTAATAAAAAAAGTGTCATTTATTTTAAATGCCTACTTACTTTACCACTTTGTTTCGTCATAA
>JAOZMU010000167.1 GCA_029934165.1 Bacteroidales bacterium | reverse complement strand
AATATAACCTGAAAAATAATAATACATTGATTATTAATTGATTATTATTTATTAGCTTTAATAATTTTGTCCAAAGTCTAATAAGAACACGGATTTGATAAATTAATACCGATTTTTATAAATTTGAATAAATTATTTGCGACATAATAAACTGAAATTCAACAAGCTAAAATTTCAACAAAATCCGTTAGAACCAGAAAAAAAACAATAATAAAATGAAACCACAAATAATTCAACAACTTGAAAAATATCTTAACACTAAATTTAAAAAAGTAGATATTAATAAAATGTTTCATGTAAAATGGACTGGATTTCCGCATTATTCGTCGGATAAAAACGGACTTATTACTGGAATACATATTGAAGGATTTAATTTAAAAGAAATCCCCAATGAACTAAAAAAACATTCAGAAATAAATGAGAGTTTAATTCATTTGAATTTACAAGACAATGATTTAAAGGATATTACTTCATTAAAAAAGTTCACTAATTTAAAATACCTTAATTTAAAAATCAATAATATCTTTGATATTTCAGCCTTAAAAAACTTAAAACAAATAACCTACTTAAATTTACATCGCAATCAAATAAAAAATATAGAACCATTAGAATATTTAATACAACTAAGAACACTATTTTTGTGGTCTAATAATATAACAGATATTTCACCAATAAAAAACTTAAAATCATTAAGAGTTTTAGAGTTAATTGATAATCCTATAAACAGGCTTCCTAAATGGATTTGTGATTTTCCAAACATGGAGATACAATGGAGTACCCAATGGAGTGAAAATTTCATAACGCTTAATAACAATCCAATAGAAAGCCCGCCAATAGAAGTAATTAGGCAAGGAAAAGAAGCTGTAAAAAACTATTTTGAAGAACTTGAAAAAGGAAAAGTAAACCTTTACGAAACAAAATTATTACTTGTCGGGCATCCTTTTGTTGGAAAAACATCACTAATGAAACGATTAATATCTGATGAATATGATGAAAACGAACTCTCAACAGAAGGAATTGACATAAAAAGTTGGAATTTAAAAACAAAAGACGACAAAAAATTAAAAATAAATATTTGGGATTTTGGCGGACAAGAAATATATCATTCTACACATCAATTTTTTCTTAGCAAACGCTCAATTTACATATTAGTTTGGGACGCAAGAATAGATAAAATGATGCCAGACCTTGCAAGTTTTGACTATTGGCTAAGAATTGTTAGTTTACTTAGTCAAAATTCGCCTATCCTTGTGGTTCAAAACAAGATAGACCACAGAGCAAGCCTTGTCGAAGAACAATATTTAAAACAATATTTCCCCAATATTATAGGGTTTTACAAAGTTAGTGCAAAAGAAAAAACAGGTATCGAAGAATTGAAAAAATCTATTGCCGACGAAATAAATAAGTTACCGCATATTGGCGAACAACTGCCAAAAGTTTGGATAGATATAAGAGATAATTTAAAACAATCGAATAAAAATTTCATTAAACTTGATGATTATATTTCTGTATGCAAAAAATTTGGGATTGACTTTGAACAAGCACTACATTTGAGTAATTATTTTCACGACCTCGGTATATTTTTACATTTTCAGGATAATGATATTTTAAGAAATATAATCTTTCTGAATCCAGAATGGGCAACAGAAGCGGTTTACAAAATAATTGATACTAAGGAAGTTGTATTAAATCGAGGGAAATTTAATTATTCGCAACTTAAAAATATTTGGCAAGACTATCCCGACGATAAATTTGCATTTCTAATTGAGTTGATGAAAAAATTTGAGCTTTGTTTTCTTTTGCCAAATGGCGTTGATTATATTGTTCCAGAATTATTACCGCCTAATCCACCTGATGAAATTCACGATTGGGATAATTCTGATAATTTGCGTTTTGAATATAGATATAAATTTATGCCGGCAGGCGTTATTACAAGAGTAATTGTTAGAATGCACGACCATATCAAAGAAAACTTATTTTGGTTGCGAGGCGTTATAATAGAACGAGAACAAACAAAAGCACTAATAACAAGTAGTATATTTGGAAGGAAAATAACTATAAAAATAAAAGGTAAAAATAGACAAGATTTGTTCGGAATAATACGATACGAAATTGAAAACATACATAAAACTCTAAAAGAGCCTCATGTACAATTAATGACACATTGCGTATGTGATGAATGTATTGAAAGCGAAGAGCCTGAATATTACGCTTTTGAACAACTTAATAAATACTCAGATAAAGGAAAAAACACTGTAACATGTCCTAAAAGTGTTGAAGACGTTTCAATAAATACTTTACTTGGAAAAGTAAACGGTAACGGAAAACGGCAATCTCTTTTTGATTATATTCTACTTGCCTTAAAACAATTGCAAGGATTATCTCTAAGTATTCAAAAATATGAAGACAGTAGAAATAGTTTTGTAGCCAACGTTTTAACAAATAAAAATTACAGAGTTAAAGACCAAACAAAATTTGGAAAAGCAAAAAAACAACAGGGCGAAATAGACATAAAAATTGATGATGAAAAAGGTGGAACTATTGCAATTTATGAAGCCTTTAACTTATCATATTTTAACAAAACGGTGATTAAAAATCATTTAGCAAAAATATTTGATTACAATGCTAATGGATTACCAGAAAATTATATGGTTGTTTATTGCAATAAAAATTTTACAGAAAACTGGAATAAATACATCAATTATATTCCAACGATAAAATTTGAATACGAATTAACAGATTTTACTGATATTTCAAAGAACTTTGATATTCCTACAAATATAAAAATAGGAATTGCAAAACACGAAAGAAACGGAAAACAAGTAAAAATCTATCATTTTTTCATAGAATTACAGACAATAGATTGAAAATAAAGACGTTATCATTTGTTTAGATAATTAGTTTAGTTTTATGCTGCATGTCCAGACGTTTTTGCTTTCTTACACATGTGCATAAATAAAAAACAAAACGATATATTCGCAAATAGAATTTGGTATAAATAAGAAACATAGATATGAAAAAGTTTACAACGTTTATAATTTTATTACTTCTGGTGCAGTTTGCTTCTGCCCAACAAGAAGTTTGGTATTCGATGTTTTTCTCGAATAAAGTTTTGTTGAATCCAGCCTACACAGGTAGCCGTGATGCCTTGAATATCACCGCATTTCATCGCGACCAGTGGGTAGGTTTTGAAGGTACGCCGGTTTCGCAATCGGTAACGGTGCATACGCCAATTTTCAAGAAAAAAATGGGGCTTGGGCTGTCTTTAGAGCATGACAAAATTGGTATTAATAACGCTTTTTCGCTACAATTTTCGTATGCCTACCGAGTCCAGTTCAATTTCGGTAGGCTGGCACTTGGCGCACACGGGCAAATAAAACGTGATGAAATGAATTGGGCTTCCACAAATCCAAATTCGGTTACAGATAATAGCATTCCGTATAGTAACAATAGCGTATTTATGCCCAATGCTGGAGCCGGAATTTATTTCGACAACGATTTTATGTACCTTGGAGCTTCTGTTCCCTATCTGATTGAAAATGAGATAGAATACTCTCAAAACTCAGCAACAGTAAGCACAGGAGCAAAACGAAACCGACACTATTATTTTATGGCAGGCGGAATCATAACCCTGAATGATAACTTGTTGATGAAGCCAGCAGCAATGGCTCGATATGTTGAAAACTCGCCGATAGAAGTAGATTTTAATCTTAGCTTTTTGATTAATGAGTTTCTTTGGCTTGGAGCTTCGGCAAGAACAGGACAAACATATTCGGCTATTATTCAGGTCTATCCACGAAAAAACATTCAGGTTGGCTATGCCTACGATTTCACTTCGACAAAATTGAGCAACCACCAAAGCGGAACACACGAAATAATGATTTCGATAGAATTTGGCAGAAAAGTCAAAGGGTTTGATAACCCAAGATATTTTTAATATTTTTGAGCAAAATAAATAATGTTATTTGTACATTTCTGCAAAAAATATAGAATATGATTTCTGTAAAAAAAGATTTTGATAATCCACCAGAAGTTTTGCGCAACGCTGACCAAAACAGTGAAGATTGGAAACATGATAGCGTAATAGCTAAACTCAAAGAGCTTTATCATGTAAAATGTGCATATTGCGAAACAAAAACCGAGGATTTAGAAATTGACCATTATCGTCCAAAAAGCCTATATCCGTTATTGAAAAACGAATGGAGCAATTTGCTTCCAATTTGCAGTGAATGTAATAAAGCAAAAGGAGCTAAATTTCCAATTGGAGGTGTTCGTGTATCTTTAGAAAGTGCGGATATTAACGAGCGCAAAGCAAACTCTTATCTTTTATTGTCCGAAAAACCATTTATAATCCACCCTGAAATAGATACAGCAGAAAATCATTTTTATTTTGAGAAAAATGGTGTTATTCAGGGTTTTACCGATAGAGGAAGAAAAACGGTAAGTGTCCTTAATCTGCATAGGAATGAATTAAATGTAAAAAGGAGGTCTATTTTTGATGGCATTTTTCAAGATTTAACGGAGGCTATATATCAAAGTGAGGTTTGTTCTGGTTTTCCTGAGAATATCATTTTAGGTTCTGAGCCACAAAGTCCATATTCTCTTTTTGGCTTGCAGATTTATAAACAGTTTGAGGATTTTATGCATGATGATATTGAGCAGTATATTAGTAATAACATTTATGAAATATTTATAAAAATACATAAAAGAAATCCCGAAGATGAACCTGAACTCTATAATTGGGGAGAATCATTTGATGTAGATTCTCAATTAATAAGTTTTTATGAAATAGCTTATGGTATATCAGAAAAGGAGTTACTTGCGGGATTTCAAAAACCAATTAATATTCTAAATTTTTCAATAAAAAAATTTCAAGGAATAGAAGAATTACAATTAAAGAATATTCCTATAAATACTCAATGGATATTCTTAACAGGAGAGAATGGAATTGGAAAAACAACTCTTTTGCGAGCTTTGCTTTTGGGTTTAGTTGATAAAGGTGAATTTGAAAAGAATAAGTTTGAAAATTCAAGAATTGAATTAAGGTTAGTTCAAGACAATGCAAGAAAATTTAGGTTGAAAAATGAGTGGTTTGATAGGACAGTTTACGGGAGAGGCATACGTGATAAATTCCAAACAAATATTTGTGGATCGCATATTTTTGAATCATATTTGGGAAAAACAACTGCCGCTTACGGCGCAAAAAGAACAGATTTAAGTGATAAGATAGAGCCAAATGTGTGCGATAATTTATTTGAAAAAGTAACTACTTTATTTGATTTTGAAACAAGATATAAAGAGTGGAATATTTTTCCGGAAAAGAATAAACAAAAAATATCTAATTTTGAACTTATATTGAAAAATGTAATTCCAAATCTCAGTCGAATTGATATTGATGAGGATACTTCAAAAGTAATTTATTTTGAAAAACAGATAACAACGAAGAATTGCCGCCCGTAATGTTTAATGAACTTGCGATGGGAATGCGAAGCATTATTGCTATGGTTTCGGATATGGTGTTTCGTTTAACTAATTCTACGTTTGAATTTGAAATGGCAGATGGCAAAACAAATATTGGCGGCATAGTCCTAATAGATGAATTCGACGCACACCTGCACCCAAGTTGGCAGCGCGGTTTGGTTGAAAAACTGACAAATTTATTTCCGCGTGTACAATTTATTGTTTCTACACATAGCCCAATTCCACTTCTTGGCGCACCACCAGAAAGAACTGTAATTTTGAACGTAAACAGAACAAAAGAAGAAGGAATAACGGTAAATAGACTCGAAAAACTGGAAAAAGAACTGAAATATTTGACACCTAATTTGTTGTTGAGTAGTGTTCTGTTTGATTATTCTGATATTCTGTCCGTGGCAAACAAAGTCGGAGATGATATTTATACCGAGGATACATTTGAGGAGCGAGATAAAAACGAAAAAATAAAGGACGAATTAAAATCCCCGCTTGCTGCTGATAAAAAGCGAGAATTATTGAGTTTAATAAAAAAGAGTAGGGGAGATGAGAGCAAATAATAAAAAAGATTTTGATAATCTGCCAGCTTCTCTGAAAAAAGTAAAAAATGAAATGAACCGTATAGCAGTTAGTAATGGAAAATTAATAATTAATAATTAATAATTTTGTTTACGCCTGATTTAGTTTTAGTTAGGAATTTTAATGGCTTACTTTATTAAATTCATTTTACTTACTGGCGACACGGATTTGATTTTGGATAAATGTTACAAAGTTCAAGTTTAGAAAAAGATGCTGAATTAAGGGGAGAGCTTAAATCTGTATTTAGAAAAATTTTGAATAATAGAGATAAAAAGAAACCTCTTTCTTTGATGCATACGTATATAAGTATATATTTTGATTCGTTTATTTTAGAACAATGTCCAGAACAATGGCGGGATAAATTAATATCAGGTTTTAAGGATTATAAACCTATTTGGGAAGAGAGAAAAATAAAACAAATGCAAGCAAAATAGTAGTTATTTACTATCTATAAAACCACAACTTAGAAAAAAATATACGAACATGAAAAACGTACTTACAGTCTTAATTTTGATTATGTCTTTTGGAGCTTTTTCGCAGCAAAAGGCGGATAAGTCCTATAAAAGTTTGGCGTACAAAAAAGCTATTAAGCGATACAAAAAAACTTTGAAGTCTGACCCGAATAATGGTGAAGTTTTGTATAAACTGGCTACATCGTATAGGCTTAATAGTGAGACTCTTAACGCTGAAGTTTATTATGCCAAAGCAGTAAATCATTACGAAAAGCCAGAAACAAAACTACATTATGCTCAGATGCTTTTGAGCAATGGAAAATATAAAGAGGCGAGCAAATGGTTTAAGGATTATTCGGTTATTGCTAAAAGTGAGCATGATAAGAAAAGTGCAGAACGGTTTTCGGTTTTTTGTCGAGATTTGGATAAAAAACGTAAACAAAAGCCCAAATTTGAAATTCGTCTTGTTACATTCAACTCAGAATCGCTTGATTTTAGCCCTGTTATAGCCAAAACTGGAGTCGTTTTTTGTTCTAACAAGAAAAATCCTAAAAAAAGACGCGCGCCTAAAGACCCTTGGACAGATGAGTATTTTGTGAATTTGTA
>JAOZMU010000166.1 GCA_029934165.1 Bacteroidales bacterium | reverse complement strand
ATTAACTCCCTGTTAATCAAAATGGTGCAATCTGGTTTTTGCAAGTTGGGTTAATTATTTTTTTAGAATAATTCTAAATTAACAAAATCAAACAAATATGATTTTTATCATACTTAATCATATCTCATAACTATACATTTGTGATGTTAAATAATTAACACTGTTATTTGATTAACAATCCTAAAATCATACATGCAATGAAGAAAGGTATTGAGACCATCTTAGAAAAACATCCCAACGAAAATCGGGATAGTTTGATTCCGATTCTCCAAGAGGTTCAAGAAGAACTGGGTTTTCTTTCAGAAGAATCAATCGTAGCCGTTGGGCGACACCTCAAACTTCCAACGAGTAAAATTTATGGCGTTGCGACATTTTACAATCAGTTTCGTTTCCAGCCACTTGGAAAATACCATATCCAAGTTTGTCGTGGGACAGCTTGCCACGTACTTGGTTCGGCAACTGTTATGGAAGAACTTGAGAAGCATCTGAAAACAAAAGCCGGACAAACAACAAAAGACGGGCTATTCAGCATCGAAGTTGTTGCTTGTATTGGTGCGTGCGGTCTTGCACCAGTAATTTCTGTCAACGGCGAATTTCACGCAAAAGTTACAGGCGAAAGCATCAAACAAATTGCCGACAACTATCGCAAAGACGAAGAAGCAAAAAACAATTAATCTCAATTTCGAAATTAAAAAACGAAATCAACGCAAATCATGGCAACAAATCATATCAAAATAGATAAGCAGTATCTTATCGACAATGTTTTGTCGTGGGATACAAATCGTATAGAATCTGCCGACATCAAAAAAAAAATTGGCTCTCTACGTCGCGAAGATGTTACGAAACCTGTTGTTTTCATCGGAGCAGGCACGTGCGGACTTGGAGCTGGAGCTGGAAAAACAGCAACGGCGGCTCGTAAATATCTTGCAGAAAAAAACATAGATGCAGAAGTAATCGAAGTTGGGTGTATCGGTTTATGCTCTTCCGAACCTCTTGTTGACGTTCAAATGCCGGGCAAATCGCGTATTTCTTTCGAGGCTATTACAGAAGATAAAGTAGCAGGACTTTTTGACAAAGTTTTCAATCTGGACATTCCAGAAACTAATATTCTCGGACAATTTCGCTCAGAAAAAAAATCCCAAAACTGGAAAAACATTCCTTTCATTGATGAACACCCATTTTTCAAATCTCAAGAGCGTGTTGTCTTAGAAAACTGCGGTATCGTAAACCCAGTAAGCATAGAAGAATATATCGCCAAAGATGGATACAAAACATTCATCGAAACCATCAACACACGCACATCTTTTGATGTTTGTGAGTATATTGAGAAAAGTGGACTTCGTGGCAGAGGCGGCGGTGGTTTTCCGACGGGCAAGAAATGGAAATTTGCTTATCATGCCCAAGGCGACCAAAAATACCTCATCTGCAATGCCGATGAAGGCGACCCTGGCGCATTTATGGATCGCGCAGTAATCGAAGGAGACCCGCACAAACTTATCGAAGGCATGGCAATTTCTGCCTATGCAATCGGTGCAACAAAAGGATATATTTACATTCGTGCAGAATATCCTCTTGCAATCGAGAGATTAGAAAAAGCAATGAAGCAAGCAAAAGACTACGGTTTGCTTGGCGACAACATATTTAATAGCGGATTTAATTTTAAGTTAATAATCAAAAAAGGAGCTGGAGCATTTGTTTGTGGCGAAGAGACTGCGTTGATTCACAGTATCGAAGGTCGTCGCGGAATGCCACGTCCACGCCCCCCATTTCCGGCTGTTAGTGGTTTATTCGGCAAACCAACAATCATCAACAACGTCGAAACTCTCTCAAACATTCCTGTCATAATGCGCAGAGGCGCAGAGTGGTATGCGTCTATGGGAACAGAAACAAGCAAGGGAACAAAAGTTTTTGCTCTTTCAGGTAAAATCACCTTGACAGGCTTAGTAGAAATTCCTATGGGAACAACAATACGCAACATCATTTTCGATGTCGCTGGCGGTGTCCCCAATAACAAAAAATTCAAAGCCGTACAAATGGGTGGACCCTCTGGCGGTTGTGTTACAGAGCAACACCTCGACATTGCGATAGATTACGAATCCCTACTTGAAGTTGGAGCAATGATGGGTTCTGGCGGCATGGTCATCATGGACGAAGATACGTGCATGGTAGATATGGCAAAATTCTTCATGGATTTTATCCAGCGCGAAAGTTGCGGAAAATGTATTCCATGTCGCGAAGGAACTCGCCGTATGTTAGAAGTTCTTGAGAGCATTACACGTCGTCCGCGCAACATAAACGCACACGAACCACTCGACCGGATGAAAGGCGTTATGATGATTGAAGAACTTGCCGATGTAATCAAAGACACATCTCTTTGCGGTCTCGGACAATCGGCACCAAACCCTGTTCTCAGTACAATTCGTTGGTTTCGGCACGAATACGAAGAACACATCTTCGAGCGTATATGCAATGCTGGTGTTTGTCAGGAACTTAGGACTTATGTCATTGATGTTGATAAATGTACAGGTTGTACGGTTTGTGCGCGCAAATGCCCAACAAAAGCCATCATTGGCTCGCGCAAAGCACCCCACTTCATCGTCGAAGATAAATGTATCAGTTGTGGCGAGTGTCAAAACGTATGTAAGTTTGATGCAGTATTTACAAAATAACTTTAACCAGATAAAAAGGTTAGAATTATCTTAAATCCAACTTATAAAAATCGTAACAATGAATTTCACCATAGAAGTTAACAACAAACAAATCAAAGCACAAAAAGGCGAAACGATTTTGTCTGCTTTGAACCGTAATGGGATGACTGTCCCGACTTTATGCCACATGAAAGACCTTTTCCCTTCGGGAGCTTGTCGTATGTGTGTTGTCGAGATGGAAGGAGCGCGAAACCTTATCACAGCTTGTTCGTATCCTGTTTACGACGGAATGAAAATCAAAACTCACTCGGATAGAGTCGTTAAAGCACGTAAAACAATTGTTGAATTACTGCTTTCAAACCACCCCGACGACTGTTTGTACTGCGAGCGAAACAAAAATTGCGAGCTACAAAGCCTCTCTGAGGAGCTTAATGTCCGCGAGCGCAGAATTTCCGGTAATAAAAATACTCATAAACTCGATTTATCTAGCCCGAGCATAGTCCGCGACCCAGCAAAATGTATCCTTTGTGGACGTTGCGTTCGTGTTTGCGAAGAAATTGAAGGCGTATCGGCAATTGATTTTGTAGGACGCGGTAGCAACACAATCGTAAATACGGCATACAACAAAGGCTTAAACATCTCAAGTTGTGTCAATTGTGGACAATGTATTATGGTTTGCCCAACAGGAGCATTGACAGAAAAAGCTCACTTTGGCGAAATCCATACAGCAATAAACAACCCAGCCAAAAAAGTGGTAATTCAATATGCACCAGCTATTTCGATTACACTAGCCGAAGAATTTGGGCTGAAGCCAGGGAAAAACATCATCGGTAAAATGAATGCCGCACTTCGCAAAATTGGTTTCGATGTCGTTTTTGATACATCTTTTTCTGCCGACCTTACAATCATCGAAGAATCGGCAGAATTAATTCAACGCATACAAAACGGCGGTAAATTACCAATGATAACAAGTTGCTGTCCGGGATGGGTAAAATACGCCGAGCAATTCAAACAAGACTTCCTCGAAAACGTATCGACCTGCAAATCGCCACAACAAATGATGGGAGCGGTTATAAATACGTACTATGCCGAAATGGAAGGTTTAAAATCAGAAGATATTTATTCTGTTGCCGTTATGCCATGTACCGCAAAAAAATTCGAGCAACAACGCGACGAAATGACAACCAAAGGCATTACCGATGTCGATGCTGTTCTTACGACACGCGAATTGGCTAAATTGATTCGTCTTTATGGTATTGATATTGAGAGCCTTGAGCCAGAATTGGCAGACTCGCCACTTGGAACAAGAAGTTCGGCAGGTAAAATCTTTGCCACCTCTGGAGGAGTAATGGAAGCAGCAATACGAACAGCATATTTCAAAATCACGGGTAAAGAATTATTAAAATTTAAAATACCCCAAGTTCGTGGTTTAGAGAGACGTAAAGAAGCCAAAATTCAAATCGGCGACCTCGAAATTGGCGTTGCCGTAGTCAGTGGATTAAAGCAAGCCGAAATTCTTTTAGACGAAATTGCCGAAGGACGCGATGATATTCATTTCATCGAAGTTATGGCTTGTCCCGGCGGGTGTTTAAATGGTGGTGGTCAGCCAATTGGCACCGAAGACAAAGCACTAATTGCTCGTATGAAAGCTCTTTATGAAATTGATGACAAAGAAAGCATCAAAGTTTCTCATAAAAACCCTAGTATTGTCGAAATTTATGACAAATTCCTTGGCGAACCTTTGGGGCACAAGAGCCACGAATTGCTACACACAACTTATCAGAAGAGAAACGTCCTTCTATAAAAAATAATGATTTTGGTGGGGAGTTGTCCCCATCTTTTTCTTTAACCATAAATGCAGTAAGATGCCAAGAGCTTCAGAGATTAAGTCGTTGGTTTACACCGTAAAAGGTCGTTGTCGCGTGTGTTTTACATGCGTTCGCGAGTGCCCTGCAAAGGCAATAAAAATCATTAACGGGCAAGCAGAAGTAATTTCGATGCGTTGCATTGGTTGCGGAACATGCACAAAAGTTTGTAGCCAAGGAGCAAAAAAATATATCTATTGTACTCCTCAGGTTATAAGCCTATTAGAATCTGACGACATTACTATCGCTGCCGTTGCTCCGAGTTTTCCGGCAGATTTTGATAAAGTTGATTATAAGACCTTTATCGGAATGTTACGAAAACTTGGTTTCGACTATGTAACAGAAGTAGCCTTTGGAGCAGATGTTGTCGGAAAAGAGTACAAAAAAATCTTCGAAGACATCAATGCATCACCCTGCATTTCGGCAAATTGTCCGGCAATAGTACATTACATACGCCAGTTTCACCCAGAATTAGTAACCTCTCTTGCTCCAATAATTAGTCCGATGGTTGCAATGACCCGGATTATTCATAAAAAATATGGCGAAAACGCAAAAGTAGTTTTCATCGGACCTTGCGTAGCAAAAAAGACTGAGTCTGACGAAGTTGACGAAGTAATGACCTTTCAGGAACTTCGGGAGATGTTTGCAAAATATGGCATCAACGGAAAAAATGTAAAACCATCAGATTTCGACCAGCCAGTTGGTGGACGTGGCGCAATTTTCCCGATAAATAGAGGAATGTTACAATCTGTCAATATCTCAGATAATGTATTGGAAAGCAACATAATAGTTGCCGAAGGACGTATAAATTCTCACGAAGCCATCAAGGAATTCGAGTCGGGTATGGTTAATGCTCACCTCGATTTATTAGCCTGCAACGGTTGCATCATGGGACCCGGAATGTCTAATAATAATAAAGTTTATGCTCGTCAGATAAAGGTTAGCAATTATGCTCGTTACAAAGCCCGAATGTTCAAAGGTAGCGAATGGGAACGAAATATGCAAAAATATGGTAAAATAGACCTCGACAGAGTACACCAGTCGAACGACCGCCGTTTTATCATGCCATCGAAAACCAAAATTGATGTCGCACTGCGAGCAATGGGAAAAAACTCTGTTACCGACCATCTAAACTGCGGAGCCTGTGGCTACGATTCGTGCATCGAGCATGCCATAGCCATTAACAAAGGGCTTGCCGAAGTCGAGATGTGCTTACCTTGTTCTATAAGCAAATTGCATCTTTCGATTGACGAGTTGGCAGTGTCGAATAAAAAACTGGTATCTGTTCAACAAGCCCTAAAACAGTCCGAAAAATTGGCAAGCATGGGACAACTATCTGCCGGAATTGCTCACGAGCTAAACAATCCGCTCGGCGTAGTCATCATGTATGCCAATATTCTTTTAGACGAATGTACAGACGGCGAACCACTCCAAGAAGACTTACAACTTATTGTACATCAGGCAAATCGCTGCAAGAAAATTGTACGCGGACTATTGAATTTTGCACGTAAAAACCAAGTTAAATTTGAAGAAATAAATATTAAAAAACTTACCGAAAACAGTGTAGAATCGTTGATTATCCCGAAAAATGTAGAACTGAAAATTGAAAGCCTCTGCAAAGACCCAATCGCAATGCTCGATGTTGAACAAATGACGCAAGTATTGAATAATTTAGTCAAAAATGGTATCGAAGCCATAGCAGAAGGCGGCAAAATTTCTGTTAAACTATACGGAAACCCGCAAGAAGTAATTTTTGTCATCAGCGACACCGGACTGGGCATTGCCAAGGAACACCTCGATAAAATTTTCGAGCCATTCTACACAACCAAAGCCATCGGCAAGGGAACAGGGCTTGGGTTGGCAACAACCTACGGAATTGTTAAAATGCACAACGGCAAAATAACGGTCGAGTCGAACAACATTCCGAGCGAAGGACAAACAGGAACAACGTTTCGTATTGTTATTCCGCGAACAAAAACTCAATCTTAAATAATTTATTTTTCAGATAGCATAAAATTCTTATTTTCAAGTAGTAGCCAATTCTTATTTTTTAACTAGTAAAAGAACAAATCATTAACACATTAAATAAAATGGACGAAAACAAAAAAACCATCTTACTCGTTGACGACGATGCCGATTATTTGTTTCAAATGAAATTGCAAATTGAAAAATTTGGGTTTAATGTTATAACTGCCGATGGGCAAAAAGAGGGCGAAGAACTTCTTGAAACAACAAAACCCGATTTGGCAATTTACGATTTGATGATGGAAAACGATGACAGCGGATTTATTCTTAGCTATAAAACTAAGAAAAAATACCCAGACGTACCAATCATCATCGCAACAGCAGTTGCAGCCGAAACAGGAATAGCATTTGGGCTTCAGTCCGAGTCGGAAAAGCAATGGATTAAAGCAGATTTATTCCTAGAAAAAGGAATCCGCGCAGACCAATTGCACCGCGAAATAGTAAAATTATTGAAAATATAACGGCAGTCAAAGTCATAGCATAACTTCTTGTTGCTCCATGACAGAAAATCTTATCTGCTTCGTGAATTAAGTACTCTTACAAAAGTTCTTACGCTTTTTATTAACCTAAGTTG